>JAPOSK010000298.1 GCA_026709725.1 Paracoccaceae bacterium
CACGCCGGATGGTCGTGAAGTCCTGGATGCCGATGGGCAGGTGGTGTGGGGTCATAACAATCATCACGCAGTTTGCGGGACTCTCCAAAAGGGGATGTCATCACCCAAGCCCGACGAAAGTGCTTCCTTGGCTGTTCTCGGCGGCATCTTCGGGCGCTCCGGCTGCGGCGAGACATCACCCCTGTTCATGTGCTTCAGGAATAGGTTCGCGATGCGCTCAAACTGGTCAATGGCGAACCTCACACTTTCAGCAAAATCACCGATCGCCCTGCCCAAATCAAGCCATCGGCCAAAAGCCGCATCAATGGTTGTCATATCCCTGTCGATTTCGGACTGCAGATCCGGGATCTTGGTGAAGATCTTGTCCCGCTTGGACCCCTCGTCAGCTTCCTGATTCACAATCTTTCTGATCTTCTCTAGGCGCGCGCCAGTCGCAGCCTTGTATCTGCTTTCAATTGAGATGATTGTGCCGATTACGCCCGCTTTGATGCGATGGGGGCGCAGATTGAATCGGATGGACACATATTCCACTTTTGACTTAAACCGACCAAGCTCCTTGAGGAACTCATCGTCATCGAGTTCTGATATATCCTCCATGTTCGAATCGATGGAGTCTTCATCAAGGAAGGCGACGATTGCCGTCACATACAACCCTTCGCAATTACCATCCCTATCCGTGTGGTATTGCCTGTCGCCAGTCATTTGTTCTTCGCAGCTGTCTTTCACTCTTGCCTCATACGCGGAGAACGCTTCCTCTGTGTTGTCAGGAAGATCGTCGAATGTGAGAGCCACGTATCGATTCTCCTCTGGAGGGTGATGCCAAGAGTCCGGATGGCGGGCGTGACGCCCTGCTCGGCTCCCCGCGGAGGGGTTGGAGACGGCAGTCGGCGCGGGTCATCAGTTCGGAAAACTCGGGTGTGTCATGCCGATCCATCATGTTCCTGCCGTGTGTCGAATTATGTCAATGTGTCAGAATGCAACACAGATGGCAAGGCCGCCCGGTTGCCCAATCTCCACCCTCATTCCCCGAATCCGCCACGGGGGCGTCATCACTCTCCGGGCATGCTGGCCCGACAGGCGGGCAGGAACCGGTGCCCGGGGTGCACGGGTGCGGGTTTTCCCGATCCCGAAATTGGCAAGACCGGCGGAAACCCGGGGGCGGGACTCCGGGAGAAATGGGCCCCGGCGGATTCGGGGAATGGGGCGGTGATTGGGGGAAGAGGGTCTTGTCAGGCCATGAGGGACGCGCTATGCTCGTGATTGGTGATGGTTGGGCTGCATGGCAGAATGCAAGGCTGAATTTGAGGGTGCTGTATCATCCTGGAGTGGGACCGGATGCCTCTCCCAAATTACACAGCGAAGGACACAAGGGTTGCATGGACACCCGGACGATCATTGATATGCTTGGCCTTCAGCCCCATCCGGAGGGCGGTTGGTACAGGGAGACATGGCGTGAAGGCGGGCAGCCGCGCGCGGCGGGGACGGCAATCTATTTTCTGCTGGAAGCCGGTCAGGAGTCTCATTGGCACCGGGTGGACAGTACAGAGATCTGGCACTGGTACGCAGGGACACCGATGACCGTCCTCGTTCATGAGGACAAAACAGTGATGTATCGTCTGGGACCCGATATCGCGTCGGGTGCCCGACCGCAGGTCATCATCCCGGC
This sequence comes from Paracoccaceae bacterium, assembly GCA_026709725.1. Taxonomy (GTDB): domain Bacteria; phylum Pseudomonadota; class Alphaproteobacteria; order Rhodobacterales; family Rhodobacteraceae; genus MPNP01. The sequence goes on from JAPOSK010000298.1 coordinate 1,667, forward strand.
AGGGGTCTGGCAGTCCACGAAGGCTGGTGATGGGTGGGGGCTCGCTGGCTGCACAGTCAGCCCGGGATTTGAATTTGAACACTTCGAACTTGCCCCCGAAGGCTGGTCCCCCTAATCTGCCTGGAGATATGGGGAATCTTCCGTACCGGACAATGAATCCAGTGCGAAGCACCGGATCCGGCCCTGGTCCATTCAGTGCCCGGACTCCTTATCCGTCGGAAAGTCCTCGCTCTGCAAAAAATGAAGGGAGCAGTGATGAAGATCACATGGTACGGACAGGCGTGTTTTGCGATTGAGAGCCGCGACGCTCTCAGGATCTACACCGACCCTTATGACCCCGAAAAGACCGGCTTCAAGCCATTCATCGAGCCTGCTGATATTGTCATCAAATCAAGCAGCAATGACGATTACCATGACAACGACCACCTCGTACCGAGGCGAAAGGATGCGTCAGTCATTGATGCCCTGCAACTTGCCCTGGACACGGGCAGGGCTGCAGTCCGGGGCATTGAGTTTCGTGCCATTGAAGCCATGGAAAGTCTTGATCACCCGAGTGGGCATCCTGATCAAAATGCAATGTACCGCTTCACGATTGATGGTCTCTCGATCGGTCATATGGGCGATATGGGCAATCCCTTTTCAGACGACCAGATGGCCTTCTTTGAGGGGTGCGATGTCCTGTTGAGCCATGCCGGCGGGTTTCCGGTTATTGAGATTGCCGAATTGCAGCGAATCATTGCACATCTCAAGCCGCCGCTTGTCATCCCCATGCATTTCCGGACCCTTTGCTACAAGCCGCAGAACATGCACTTCATCACTGAATTTCTCCAGATATTTGCTGCAGACCAGGTTGATTTTGCCTGTACGTCCAGCATCGAATTGACAACGGCGGACCTGCCGGACTCAACCCGTGCCCTGGTCCTCTCATACGTCTGAGGCAATGGTCATCGCCTGCAAGGGGATGCAGCCGCACCGTCTCAAACTGGTCGGACAGTGCGTTTGCGGCTCCGATGCTGTAAGGACCTCCCGAGTGCCAGCAATCCGGCGCGATGATCCGGCTGTGGAGGAAACTGATTAAATGTCACCACATTCACATCTCCTGCTTGATGGCAGGAATACTCTTGGCGAATGCTGTTTTGAAGACCCGCGAGACGGTTGTCTCTGGTGGACTGATATTGAGGGGAAACAGGCCTTTCGACTTGCAAATGAAGAGACCCTGACCGTCTACCCCCTGCCTGATCGGGCTTGCTTTATTCTGCCACGCGAGTCTGATGGTTTTGTGGTTGGCTTCCCGAAACAGATTGTTCTGGCCAATCAGGACCTCACAGCGTTCACACCCATCTGCACGCTAGAGGAGGATCTGCCGCATACCCGGTGCAATGATGGTGACGTTGAGCCTTCCGGGGGGATTGTCTTCGGCACCTACAACGAGCATCCTGACCCGGAAGAAAGAGGTGCGATCTCATCATTCTACCATTTGTCATCTGCGGGGGTGCTAACCAGAATTCTTGGGGGAGTCCGAACCAGCAATGGCACTGCCTTCTCTGTCGATGGTTCAACAATGTATCTGACAGATACCCCGGTTGGCACACTCAGACGCTTCGATATTTCTGCGGGCCTCCCCGCATTCAACGAATTCGATCCACTGGCATCGAAGGATGTCGCGCCCGGGCTGCCCGATGGCGGGACAGTTGACAGCAGGGGAAACTACTGGAGCGCCCGTGTCTGGGGCAGCTGCATTGCCTGCATTTCGCCTGACGGAAACTTGTTGCAGACCATTGATGTCCCGACTCCCGGCCCCACTTGCGTTGCCCTCGGCGGTCGGGACCGGCGGCGGCTCTACATAACATCTCTGCGCAAGAAACGCCGTCCGGACGATTCCGATCCGCCAGCCCATGCCGGGGGTCTCTATGTGGCTGATGTCGAGATCCCGGGTCTGCCGCAACGGCTCAGCCGCCTGTGATGAGCCGGGTTCCCCAAAGGGTCAATTCTTGTTAATTCCCGAGCGGGCCCTTTGCACCGGACATGCGCCGGTGTATGCTGCCTGAAATCGTTTTGCCTTATGGAGAGATGGATATGAACAAAACATTGCTTTCTGCATCAATTGCAGGTGCGTTTGCAGCAGCCTTTGCTGCCCAGAGTCTGCCGGCCTCGGCTGCGGAACAAGAGAAGTGCTTTGGCATTTCGCTTGCCGGCAAGAATGATTGTGCCGCCGGCGAAGGGACGACATGCGCAGGCACATCAACAGTCGACTACCAGGGCAACGCCTGGACACTGGTTGCCAAGGGGACATGTGAAGGCATGGTTGTCGAAGGTGACCGCATGGGTTCTCTCGCGCCCCTTGATCGTGACCTTCCCAGCTGATCGCCCCGCTCCTGAAGACAGATAGAAACCTCTGACATGCCGCATTCGCGGCATGTCACCACGCCTGTGATCGTGCCTTGATCATGACCGCTTCCGACACGAGCATGCCCGGGCTGCCAGCTGCGCCCGGCGTTGGTTATAAAGCCCAGCATTTTGATGCGATCCTGGCCGATAGCGGTGCAGTCAGGTGGCTGGAAATCCACGCTGAGAACTACATGGGGGCCGGCGGGAAGCCTCTTGCACAACTGCGCCGCCTTCGGGAGGACTTTCCGGTGTCCTGTCATGGCGTCGGTTTGTCTATAGGTGGCGATGAACCGCTGGATAAGGATCATCTGGCCCGCCTTAAAACGCTGGTTGCCTGGCGTGAGCCGGCGGTCTTTTCCGAACACCTTGCCTGGTCAACACATGAGGGGCATTATTTCAATGATCTCCTGCCCCTGCCCTATAACGCTGAAACTGTTGCACGGGTCTGCGACCACATTGATGAGGTTCAGGAGACCCTGAACTGTCAGATGCTGCTTGAAAACCCATCAAGCTATCTGGAATTTTCCACCAGCACACTCAGCGAGACCGATTTTATCCGGGAGGTGGCAAAGCGAACAGGCTGCGGTCTGCTGCTTGACGTCAACAATGTCTTTGTGTCCGATATCAATATCAGGCGCGATGCCATTGCCTATATCGATTCATTTCCACTTGATCTGGTTCAGGAAATCCATCTTGGGGGACATGATGAGGATGAAGATGACGATGGCAACACATTGCTCATTGACGACCATGCGAGTCCTGTCTGCGACCCGGTCTGGAACCTCTATCAGTTGACTGTCAAACGGGTCGGGCCGACCCCGACACTGATCGAGTGGGACGACGCAATTCCGGCATGGGATGTCCTGGAAGCCGAAGCCGCCAAGGCCCAGAGAGTCCTTGATTGTGAGGTCGTCACCGCTGCCGCATGACCACCCCGGCAACCACATTCATCGAAGCCGTTCTTGACCCCGGACAGCCAGTCCCCACTCCGGTTGTCAGTGGAACGTCTGCCACAGAGCGTCGTTTTGCCGTTTATCGCAATAATGTCGTGGTCAGCCTGATCAAGGCACTCGAGTCTGCCTATCCTGTAATCGGAACACTTGTGGGTGCGGAATTTTTTCGAGCCATGGCCGGAGAGTTTGTTCGCCAATACCCTCCTCGGACTCCGCTTATGATGGAATTTGCCATGGATTTTCCAGAGTTTCTTGATTCATTCGAACCGGTTGCCCACCTCCCTTATCTCGCAGATGTCAGTCGGATTGAGCGGGCCCTGCGCCAGTCATATCATGCTGCCGACAGCACGGCCCTGACAGAGGGCGACCTTGAGGACATCGACACTGCAAACCTTGCCGATGTCCACGTCGAGCTTGCACCGGCATTCCGCCTGCTTGCCTCACCCTGGCCTGTCTTCAGCATCTGGGATGACACAACAAGGGGGGTTCGGCGCAATCCACCAAAGGAGAGCCAGGCCGTTGCGATCACCCGCACACACTTCGACCCCGCAGTGCGATTGCTCCTGCCAGGCGAATGGAGGCTGCTCTCCCATCTCATGCAAAACAGGACACTGGGGGCTGCCATCGCAGCGGCTGCGCAGTCTCATGCCGGATTTGCCCTTCAAGACACACTCGCCTGGCTGCTTGACACCGGGACGATCATCAAACTAAGCGCAGTCGGGGCATATGCCTGATCAGACTGCTGGGACTTGGATTATATGGAGGGCAGGTCGATGAATCCCATTATGTTTTTTTTCAAGGTCAGCAAATGGTACGATTGTGCCGTTGTCCTGTTGAATCGCTTCACTGAGCCCTGGCTCATTCCGAGCCTGGCCCGCCTGGTGTTTGCCGGTGTCCTCTTCTCCTACTACTGGAACTCGGCCACAACCAAAATTGGTGACGGGCCTGCGGGTCTTTTTAATCTGTCGGTCGGTGCCTATGTCCAGATGTTTCCTCAGGTTATGGAGAAAATTGGCTACGACATCTCACAGCTCGGATTCCACTTCAAGATCATTGCCCTGTTTGGTACATGGGCGGAGTTTGTCGTGCCCGTCCTGATCGTCTTCGGCCTCTTTACCCGTCTGGCGGCATGCGGAATGATTGGCTTTATCCTGGTCCAGTCCCTGGTCGATATCGTCGGTCATCAGGCTTCCGCAAAGACCATTGGTGCATGGTTCGACAGATTTTCTGACGCTGTCATTCTTGATCAGCGTTCATTCTGGATCCTGCTTCTCATCATCCTCATCATTCGTGGAGCTGGACCCGTCTCCCTTGATGCGTGGTTCCGCTTCATCCTCAAGCCGGAACGTTCGTAAACTCGTGCCTCCCAGGAAGGAATGGCTTGAGGATGCTCTTCAGAGGCCAACGACACTGCGGACAGCCAATTTGATCGCATTCTGCTTCCCCAGCCCAACTGATGGTCCATGATTGGTCACTGTATCAGGATTGGGCTTCAGGACCCGCAGGCCGGATTCTGTACGGATCCCGATTGACCGGGAGCGGAAGCGAAATTGTGCACATGCCCAACAACTGCATCTGACAGAAGCATCAGCGAACGATTCTGTCCTGCTGTCCGGCACCGAAATGGTTTCGAGACGCACGCACCATTCCGACCCGGGATGTCTTCAGCCGGCGTTTTGAAGAAGATCACCGAAGCGGGATGGCCGATGTCTCTCTTGATGCCTGATAGACCGGGGAGAGTTTGTTCCATGCATCAGGAATCCGGGGACCGTGCGGAGTGGCAAAGTCATCACGACTGTCCTCGTGGCTGAAGAGACAGAAGAAGTTGTCAAAGCCAGCCCCCGTGATGGCCGGATCCTGCGGTTCACCCGTGGTGCCGCAGCTCCTGCGACCGGCCCGACCGAGCGGGCACCCGGCTCCCAGGGTGCAGCAGGTGCTCTCCGAGCGCTTCCAAGGGCAACCGGGGGCGGAATCATGCGGTGCTGCCGGTTCCACCGGGCGAACGCATCAGGCGGCTTGCGATGTCCTGAACCGCCTTTCAGGTCGGGAGTGCCGAACAGGAAGCTGAAGGGTTACGTTTCATTCCTCTATCGCGTGCCAAACATCCTGTCACCGGCATCACCGAGTCCCGGAAGAATATACCCCTTGTCATTGAGACAGCGATCGAGGGCTGCCGTGACAATGGAAACATCCGGATGTGCCGACTGCATGACCTCGACACCTTCCGGCGCGGCGACAAGGCAGAGAAACTTGATGCTGCGGGCCCCGGCCTCCTTGATCCGCTGAACAGCGGCAGCGGCTGAATGGCCGGTCGCCAGCATGGGGTCAACCACAATGACAAGACGGCTGGCGAGATCGTCCGGAACCTTGAAATAATACTCGACAGGACGCAGCCTTTCCTCATCCCGATAGAGACCAATGAACCCCACTCTGGCCAGGGGAATCAGTTCAAGGATTCCGTCAAGCAGACCATTACCGGCACGCAGGATCGAGACGAGCGCAAGTTTCCTGCCGACAAGGACACCGGACTCCATCCCTTCAAGGGGTGTCCTGATACCTGTCATCTCCAGTTTGAGATCGCGGGTGATTTCGTAGGCCAGGAGCATGCTGATCTCCCGCAACAGCTGACGAAACACCGCTGTCGATGTTGCCTGTTTTCGCATGAGTGTCAGTTTGTGCTGAACAAGCGGGTGATCGACAACCTGTAATTCCGGCATGCAAAAACTCCTCTTCAGCCGATCATGGAATGATCATGCCCGATCACCCATTGTCGGCAGGATAGCCGAGAGCAGCCAATGACTCGCCGATCTCATCAAGAATCGCAGGATCATCAATTGTTGCCGGTGTGTTGAATGATACACCGTCAGCAATCTTGGCCATCGTTGCCCGCAGGATCTTCCCCGACCGGGTCTTGGGCAGGCGTTTCACGATGCCGACAGCCGCCATGCCGGCAATGGGCCCAATCTGCTGACGGACAAGCTGATTACATTCAGTGCCAATCCGCTTTCTGTCCGTGGTCACACCGGCATTCAGACAGACAAGCGCAAGCGGCACCTGTCCCTTCAGGGGATCCGCCACGCCGATGACGGCACATTCCCCGACATCCGGATGACTGATGATCACCTCTTCAAGCGCACCTGTCGAGAGACGATGTCCGGCGACATTGATGACATCATCGGTCCGGGCCATGATGAAGATGTGGTCATCCTCATCCATGAATCCGGCATCGCCGGTATTATAGTAGCCCGGGAACTGTTCGAGATAACTTGACCGATAGCGATCATCGGCATTCCAGAGCGTTGGAAACGTTCCGGGAGGAAGCGGCAGGCGGATGGCAATGGATCCCAGCGTCCCGCGAGGAACTTCCGAACCACTCTCATCAAGGACCTGCAAATCGTAGCCCGGCATTGCGACGTATGCCGAACCATGCCTGACGGGCAGAAGTTCGATTCCAACCGGATTCCCGGCAATTGCCCAACCGGTTTCAGTCTGCCACCAGTGATCAATCACGGGGACCTTGAGGTGTTTTTCTGCCCATTTGATGGTATCCGGATCCGCCCGCTCTCCAGCCAGAAAGAGGGTACGCAGTGCGGACAGATCATATCTCTCAAGTTCTGCCGCCGCGGGGTCATCGCGGCGGATCGCCCGGAGTGCTGTCGGTGCGGTAAAGAGAGCACTGACCCTGTATTCGTCAAGCACGCGCCAGAATGCCCCGGCATCCGGTGTGCCAACGGGTTTTCCTTCATAAACAACCGTGGTGTTCCGCGTGAGGAGTGGAGCGTAACAAATATAGGAATGCCCGACCACCCAACCGATATCCGATGCCGCCCAGAAGACTTCGCCAGGTTCCACATCATAGATATTCTTCATCGTCCAGTGCAGGGCGACCATATGCCCCGCAGTCGGTCGAACAATTCCCTTGGGCTCTCCCGTTGTCCCGGATGTGTAGAGAATATAGGCCGGATGATCACCTGCAAGCGGGAGACACGGAGGCGGACTGGCATCCGCAATATAGTCATCCCAATCGACATCCTGTGGCCTGTCAAGCGTGCATGCGGACTCCGGTCGCTGTCTGATGATACACTGATCGGGCTTGTGTGCTGCCAGTGCAACCGCTTCATCAAGCAGCGGCTTGTAGCGGACGATGCCACTCGGCTCGATTCCGCATGACGCCGAGAAGACGACCTTGGGTTTTGCATCATTGATGCGGATGGCCAGTTCCCGTGCAGCAAAGCCGCCAAAGACAACAGAATGGATAACACCGATACGGGAACAGGCAAGCATGGCAACGAGAGCGTCAGGAATCATTGGCATATAGATCACGGCCCTGTCGCCAACGGAAAGCCCGCTTGACAGCATACCGCCCGCAAGACGGGCAACGCGTTCCTGCAAACTTCTGAATGTAATTGTCTCTTTACTGTCTGTGACGGGGCTGTCGTATATGATCGCCACCTGATCGCCGTGACCGGTATCAACATGGCGGTCGACGGCATTATGGCATGCGTTGATCATCCCATCCCTGAACCAGGCATAAAAGGGTGCCGCTTCGGCAGACAGGGCCTGCTTCGGCATCACCTCCCAGTCGAGGGCGCGGGCATGTTCCAGCCAGAATCCCTCCGGATCGTTCCGCCATTGTTCGTAGACCTTGCGATATCCCATCGACTGATCCCATCTGTCATTTGGCGCGTGTCCCTATCACGGCCCGCACCGTGCCTCCTCGGGGTTATGTGCAACCCCGTGATGTCATGTATAGCGAATGGAACAGATTCACAAAACCGTCGGAAGTCCGGCCCAACCCATCCTGCACCCGCGGGTCAGGTCATGGCAGAAATCATTGAATTACTTGATCCGAAGTGTGTGTCTGCTGCCATCTTTGGTGTACACTGCTTCGTGAGTTGTAATCGAAACCAGCTTGCCGCCATCAAAACTGCTGCCGCGCTTGACGTTCTGTATCGTGCCATCAGGCAAACGGATCAGGGCCGAATACCGACTCCCGCGCTTGAAGACTGCCAGCAGATGGGGGCCCGAGCCTTCCCAGACATCTGCCTGGGTTGCATTGTTGCGAACCGTGCGTGTCATGCGTCCGGCAATGGGCGATCTTGATGAAATCCCGAGGACCTCAGGACGCAGGACATACCGGGAGAGCGGTACGCCGTTGTGTTTGGCTGCGGCCAGTTTCTCCGGTCGGAGCAATGGAACACCGCTGGCAACATACGATTCGGGTATGATGAAGCCCGGCTGCGGTGGAGTCGCCTGACCATCCGGACCGGCAACGAAGGGTTCAGGTCCCTGCCAGATCTCTGTCACAGGATCTGTATTCACCATGTGCTGCGGCTCCGGGGGCATCGTGACAACTGTTGCCGGGTCTGTGTTCCCGCCTTCCATGTTCGTGCTGACTGATCTGGCAGCACTCCCGAACCGGTTCTCCGGCAGGGCGGGTGCGCCCGAAAGATTCGGTGGAGCAATCATCGGTGCGTGCTCCGGGGCAATGGCAGAGGTTTGTGCCACCGGCGTTTCCTGCCGATGATGAAGGGCATCGTTCTGAACTTCGGCAACAGATGCCGCCCCGGCATGCTGATTGACCGGAAACGGCATCCAGGCGTACACGTCATCTGCCGGCGCCTCAGGCAAAGCCTCTGCATGCGCCAGCGGGCCACCGTCATCCGACGGAACGTTCTGCGTTGATGTACGCGGCTTGACAGATCCATACCGCAGTTTCCTGACAACCGCCGGCATCGGAATGGATGTTGTGCTGATTCCGTGTTCAGGTCCTTGGACAAGGGAAGGGCTGGAAAGGCGGGGATGGCTCATCGTGCCCTGCGGCCTTTTCGGCTGGAGATGCCTTGCATGTGATGGGAGGGATTGGAATTCTGCATAGGAATCGGCTTCGATCCAGCTCCCGTCACCATGACTCCCCTCACCAGCATCAACGGGGGGGGTGAATTCGTCAGCAGCAGCATGAGTCAGACCGCCGTATGCAATCCTGGAGAAGTGTGAATCGATGATTGCGCTGACCTGCGATGCGCTCGGATCGGCATGCATCGGCAGTGCACTGATCACAACCGGAATGGCCAGAAGCATCGGCAACACGCACCTGGTCAAGGTATATATTGACCGGGATCGTCCCCACATATGCTGTGCCAGTTGTTTGAGCACGACGCCAATCTGCTTCCAATACCATGCTCCACGAAAGATCATGTCCCGCATCAAAGCGGGCGCGGATCAGTGTGGATTGCTGCCACCCAACCGATGCCCGGTCCGTCTCGCGGTGCACAGATCGCCCGCTTCAAGTGAACTGTGATCACCGCAGGAACCAACCGGTCTCCGCCCCCTTAACACATTGATGCTGTCTTGAGCAAAAAATTTCTGTAATGCGATCACGCCAGGGACATCAATCCCGTGAGCACCGCTCTGTATTCGGAGGCACCGATGACAGTCGAGACCGCAATGCACCGGCTTCGCGAACATTTTGGTGGCAGTTTCTCAGCCCGATCAGCCGATATTGACTGCCACAGTCAGGACGAATCATACTTTCCACGCTGCCCGCCCGACGGCGTCGTCTACCCCAATTCGACCCGGGATGTCGTCGATTGTGTCCGGATCTGTGCTGATGAGCTGTGTCCGGTCATTCCATGGGGCGCTGGAACCTCCCTTGAGGGGCATGCGTTGGCCATGACAGGCGGCGTTACGCTTGATATGTCCCGCATGGACCGGGTCCTTCGGGTCAATCACGCAGATTTGCATGTTGTCGTCCAGCCAGGAATCACCCGCAAGGCCCTTGCGATGGAACTCCGGGATACAGGGCTGTTTTTCCCCGTTGACCCCGGAGCCGATGCGACAATAGGCGGCATGGCGGCAACCCGGGCTTCGGGCACAACCGCGGTCCGCTACGGAACCTTGCGGGATAATGTTCTGGCCCTTGAGGTGGTATTGGCCAATGGCACAGTGATCCGGACCGGTTCCTCTGCCCGCAAGTCCGCTTCCGGCTACGACCTCACAGCGCTGTTTGTTGGCTCGGAAGGCACACTTGGCATTATGACCGAACTCACGCTGCGACTTTACGGACAACCGGAATCGATTCGGGCCGCATCATGCGCATTCAACTCGGTGAAAGACTGTGTCGACGCCGTGATCACCATTATCCAGCTGGGTATTCCCATCGCCAGGCTTGAACTGGTCGATGCCACAATGATCCGTGGTTTCAGGCGCTGGGATTCTGATTTCAACATGCCGGAAATACCCCATCTGTTCATGGAATTTCACGGAAGCCCGACGGCAACGGATGAGGACGTCAGGCAGGTTGAGAAAATCACACGTGATTCTGGCGGTCAGGGGTTCCGCTGGGCAAGCCGCGCAGAGGATCGCAAGACGCTCTGGCATGTTCGACACAATGCCTATTATGCCGCCAAGGCGCTGCGCCCGGATTGTCGGGTGATGACAACGGATGTCTGTGTCCCGATTTCACGCCTCGCGGAAGCAATTGACATCACACTCAGGGAACTCGATTCAAGCCCGCTCGCGGGACCAATCGTCGGCCATGTTGGCGATGGCAACTTTCATATCACCCTGCTGGTTGATGACACCGACCCGAATGAAATCGCCAGGGCAAAGGGAATCGCAAACCGCATCAACGACCGGGCCCTGGAACTCGGTGGCACAATGACCGGCGAACACGGCATCGGCGCCGGCAAGCTCGACTTCATGCGGAAGGAACATGGAGAATCATGGGATGTCATGGCCATGATCAAGCAGACACTTGATCCCGACAATATCCTGAACCCTGGAAAGGTTGTCCGGATAGCCAACGACGGCAGACCATTTCCTGCCCTGCCATCGTCGGCCCGGAGTCACGATAACCGGTCGGTGTAAACCACAGACACAACCGGAAGGGACCCGACAGCTCCTGCATCCGGTGATCAGGCGGTTGCTCTGTCCAGCGCCTGGTCGATGTCCTTGATGAGGTCATCGGCGCTCTCAATACCAATCGAGACACGAACAACATCGGGTCCGGCTCCCGCTTCAATCTGCTGCTCCGGCGTCACTTGCCGATGGGTGGTCGAGGCAGAGTGAATGACCAGCGATTTGGCATCACCGAGATTGGCAACATGGCTGAAGATTTCCAGACTGTCCACAAATTTGATGCAGGCTTCGTAGCCACCCTTGATGGCAAAGGTGAACAGAGCCCCTGCACCCCTGGGACAGATCTGTTCAACACGATCGTAATACGGAGATGATGGCAGACCGGCATAGGTCACGTAATCAATCCTCGGATCCTGTTCGAGCCATTTGGCAACGGTGACCGCATTCTCGACATGTTTGGCGGGTCGAGTCGGGGACGGCTTCCCGGAGGAGTTGCTGGGAACGA
>JAPOSK010000214.1 GCA_026709725.1 Paracoccaceae bacterium
CCGGCAATCAATGGCAGTGCTGCGAAGCCCTTCAAATACGCCGGAACACCGACAGCGACTGCCGTCAGAACCGAAAGAGGACCCTGTCCACCGAGATGCGCGGCCACCATCTCAGCGGGGATATAGGCGAGCATCAGACTCTCGACAAGAAATGCAAGCAGGAGCCATTTTCCCAGAAAGACCAGGGTCCCGCGAGCACTTGCCAGGAACTCCGACCTGCGTGCGGCATCGCGCCAGAAGTTCCAGATAACGGGATCGGAATCATCAAGTGGGCTCAGGCCGCACCCTCCGCCCACTCCCTGCCGCAATGGCGTATTGACAGGATATATTCTCAGAAGGAATTGCATGCCAAATCCTCCCAGCACACCCATCCCGAAGGCTGCAAGCGTCTTGCCGATCGCGAAGTGCAGATCCAGAAGGGCGGTCGTCAGAATAAACATGGCAGGGTCCATCAGCGGGGAGGCCAGCCAGAATGCCATGACGGGTGCCAATGGCACCCCCATGGCCAGGAGTGCGGCAATCAGGGGAATGACTCCGCAGGAACAAAAGGGCGAGAGCGCACCAAACAGGGCGGCAGCAACAATCATCATGACCATGCGTCCCCGAAATATGCTGCCCAGATGATGTTCGATTCCAGTGGCACGGGCCGTAGCGACAGCACCGACGGAAAGGAGCAGGAAAGGCAGAATGCTCCAGAAACTCGCCATCGTCTGGATGAGACTTTGCCGCCCCTGTGCCGGATCAATCAGCCACACAGATCCCAGGAGGCATACGCTTGCCAGGAGAACCGGGTCAGGGGTTCCGGCGCGCGGAACCAGAGATTGGATGGGTCTCCCCGGTATCGCCATCATTCAACCCATATCCACAGGATACACTTGGAGCACAAGCCGCGGACAATCCGCCTTCATGGACCTGACACAACAGTGATCAACGGTACAGCAACTGCAAGTCAGATATACAACCGGCCATCGCACGACAGGGCCGCTCTTTCAAAAGGATCTCCTGCCGCTGGAGAGCGTTATACCACAGGACCTGCATCAACAAGTACGGCGGGATGCCAAATTCCGTTCCCGATTGCCCGAATCCGCCAACGGGGCCGGTTCGCCCGATTCGTCAGATATGTCCGATTGCAGCAATTTTTGTGCAAGGCGGGAAACGGTGCAGGGTTCATGAGGACCCACTCCGTTTCTGCCGGACGATTTTGTCACCGGGGAGACCAGAGCCCACAACCGCAAGGATAGATCGGGGAATACCTCTCTCCTCACGCCACTCCGACCGTATAGCAGGGATCGTCCTCAGGGGGAGTGTGGCAGAGTGTCAACCCTCTTCATGCACTCCGGCAAGAGTTTTCAGCAAGACGGCTTCCTGATCTCGGGGTGATCTTCCCGCCCCCGCTATCTCCCGGCGGGGCGGGATGCAGTCTCAAGCCGCCCGGCTGCAACCAGATGCGTCCGGAAAGAAGGGATTGGGGCAGTGATGGTCCCGTCCGGCATCGTCTGCAGGGCCCCTTGGTGAATGAGATGGTCAGCCATCAGGTCTGCATCCATGCCTTTCGGAAGGCACCACTGCCGTCCGGGACATGCCTCCTCATATGCCATGATGGAATTGATTATATCAAACCGCCGCTGACCCGGCATCAGATCACGCATCACAGCGGCCACGAGGGAGAGGGATGTCTGCATTGCTGGCGATTGCTGGCCCTGGTAGTAGTGGATGCGGCTTTCTGCTGCCTCTGCCTCAATCTGTTCCCAGTCCACACATGCAAGATCTCCCTCTGTCGCCAGCACTGCACGGCCCAGGGCCCGGAGGGCAAAGTGGAGATGTCGGGGCCAACCCTCGCAAGGCTCGGCCAGATGGGCAAGGGATGCATCATGACTCCCGCGGTCCATACCGAAATGGACACAGAAGCCATGCATGAGGGATATGGCATCAGACGCGGGCAGGGCCCCAATAGGGTGGATCGTGAGGCCACGGGTGAGACCCATGGCAGCCATGCGGTCCGCGGTATCGCTGAGACCGGCGAGGACAAGGGTGAGGGGAAGGTTGCAGCCGTCATGGATGTCCTGAAACAGCTTCGCTAGCGGGTCCTCATTATCCCGCTTGAAACGCTGGGCCTCATCAATCGCGACGACGATGGGGTTCACAATCCCGGTGCCAGCCTCCAGCCCCCGGGTCCAGTCCCGGAAGGCGGTCAGAGTGGGTTGGGGGTCTGTATCCCATGACGCCAGCGCGCCTTTCCACAGTGCGGGTCCGGGTATAGCGGGAGAGGAATGCAGGTGCCGCATCGGGATTGACCAGTCGGGCCAGGGGGAAGAGGATGTCGGCGGGGCCGACAATGCGACCGGAGCCAAGGACGAGGATACGGGGAGTGGGGGTATGGGACAATGATGATTGGGGAGAGGATGCCCCGCTTGAAGATGACTGTGTTCGCGATTGCAGTGCGGCCAGGATGGAGCTCTTGCCGGCACCCGGGGCACCCTGGAGGATGCGGGTGGCACCGGGGAGCTGATGGTTGGCAATCACCTAGGACTCGTGGGCAATGTCAAGGATGTCCTGGAGAATATCACCCCGACCAACAAAGACCGGAGGGAGAGTTTTCTCACCGCGCCTTGTGAACTGTTCCAGTGCTTCCTTCCTGAACACGGTCTGTTCTCCCCCGCTGGCTTCATCCCCTCTCATATCTCAACCCCCGCTACAGGAATCCGTGTGTGAGTGCCACTGGGAAGCATTATCAATCCATTGATCATTGACTGATGCAGTCTTCACATGATCTCGACTGATAACCCTCACACTCACAGAATTTTTACCTTTCGTGGTCAATCCTCTCACATTCATTCAGCATTGTCTGGGACAATTCCTCATGGGGCGACCATGCCAAATCAGTGTTGGCATAACCTGGTCTTTACGCCCAAATTTGGCATGGTTTATCCCCTCGGGAGCCTCACTGGTGTGTGCAGGCCCCACCTTGCCGCTGTTTAATCCCGGAGTGTTGTTCCCCTGACTGGAATTGGGGGATAAATCCTGTGCTCTGCACATCGAATGCAGGCAATTCGACCAAAAATCGTGATATGGAGAGAAATTTGTGGGGGGTTCGGGAAGAGAGGTTTACGAAAGTTGTCAAGTTTTTCTGGAGAAAAGAGGAGAGATCAATGCGAGGAAAGCGACGTTCAGCACTCTATGTTCCTGGTACAAATGAACGTGCCTTGGCCAAAATCGGCAGTTTGCCGACGGACATGATCATACTGGATCTTGAAGACTCGATCGCACCATCCCGGAAAGCCGAGGCCCGTGACAGAATTCTTGACTTTGGCCGGGATCATGTGGACCGGCAGCGTGAATTCATATTGCGGCTGAATGCAGCCGATACGCCCTTTTGGCGGCAGGATCTTGCAATACTGGCGGGGTGCTCACTGCGTGCTGTCCTGCTTCCCAAAATCCGAACTGCAGAGGATGCAGGCCGTCAGTTGCGGGAGATTGAGAGTGTGGTCCCGGGATGCGGCGTCTGGTTCATGATGGAGACACCGGAATCGGTGTTCAATGCCCTGTCAATTGCCGCAGTCCGGCGGCACCATGAAAACGTTCAGGGGTTTGTTGTCGGGACCAATGATCTGGCAAAGGACGCAGAGATTCAGCCGGATCGCAACCGGACCTATCTTGTATCATGGCTCATGCAGATTGTTCTTGCCGCCAAGGCATTTGAGCTTGATGTCATTGATGGGGTCTACAACGACATTGCCGATGCAGAGGGATTCCGGCTTGAAGCACTCCAGGGCAGAGCCATGGGAATGACAGGTAAATCCCTGATCCATCCAAACCAGATCGTGCCCACCAATGATATCTACTCACCTTCAAGGGATGAGATTGACAGGGCACGGCGGATTGTTGATGCATTCGCCGGAGAGGATGGTGATGATCGGGGTGTCCTGACGCTTGATGGGAAAATGGTCGAACGATTGCATCTTGTGCAGGCAGAGAAGGTTCTCGCGCGTGCGGGCGAGTTGTGATACCGTCCATCTGGCAGGTCGACCGTTCTCATGGAGAAGGTTCTCGCGCGTGCGGGCGAGTTGTGATCGTGGATGGCCGTGATTGATGTCCTGTTTTTGGTTCCCCGTGTCACCATGAAATCCGGCGGTCCACCATCCCACCGTCACTGAATCGATGTCCCCGTGCACGGGGACGGGCGATGAGATCGGGCGCCCCGCCCGGAAGGGCCGGGATTCAGGGGCTGAACAGGGTTCCTGTGCCCTGAATCAGGCAGGATCCGTGATGCTGACCCGGAGTCTGTGACCGTTCGGGCGGGGGACCGGTTTCCGCAGATCGGCCCGGGGTGTGCGTGCGCCCGGACCATGGAGCTGGCCGGGTCCTGCTGAAAGGCCTCAGATGGCGGCATGGAGGGCTCTGTGACATTCCCTGATTTCTGCCATGAAAGGATCAGGAAAACCCCGCCCCCGACATTGACCCGCAATGGCGGGGCAGGCGTGTACCGCAGGGCGCCGATGGGAATGGATGCGTGTTCTTTATGGTTTTGGGGAAATACCTGAAAATCATGTCTTTGACGGAGTCGGGCCGGGTCAGACCACAGGCAGGTGGGAGAGTGTGGGCCGGGCCATAAATTTATTGAATTAAAGCCAGTGAACGCCTACAACCCGATCAGGACTTTGCAGGGCTGGGGGAGAGAGCGACATGCTTATCGGAGTTCCAAGGGAAATCAAGGACCATGAGTACAGGGTTGGACTGACACCCGAGTCGGTCCATGAGATCGTCGCAGTGGATCATACCGTTATCGTCGAGACCAATGCCGGACAGGGTATCGGTTCTGATGATGAAGCCTATATCGGGGCAGGCGCAGAGATCGCACCATCCGCCGAAGAGGTCTTCGACCGCTGTGACATGATTATCAAGGTCAAGGAACCGCAGGCGGTCGAGCGCGCCATGCTGCGTGAAGACCAGATTCTGTTCACCTATCTGCACCTTGCGCCGGACGCGGAACAGACTGCGGACCTCGTGAAGTCCGGTGCCATCTGCATTGCATATGAGACGGTTACTGATGGTGATGGCGGACTGCCGCTGTTGCGCCCGATGAGTCAGGTTGCGGGCCGGATGTCGATTCAGGCTGGTGCCGGTGCTCTTGAGAAAGCCCGTGGTGGACGGGGTGTGCTCCTTGGCGGTGTTCCGGGGGTCAAGCCGGGCAGGGTGGTTATTCTCGGTGGTGGTGTTGTCGGCTTCAATGCAGCCCAGATGGCTGCCGGGATGCAGGCGGATGTCATGATCCTTGACAGGAATCCGGTCGTTCTGGAATCCCTGAATACGCATTTCGGTGCTGCTGCAAAAACGGCCTTTTCGACACAAGCGGTGCTGAGGGAAGCGGTTCTGGCGGCCGATCTGGTCATTGGCGCAGTTCTGATCCCGGGGGCATCAACGCCAAAACTCGTCACGCGCAGTCTGGTCAGTGAGATGAAGCCGGGAGCGGTCATCGTCGATGTTGCGGTTGATCAGGGGGGCTGTTTTGCAACAACCAGAGCCACCACTCATGCCGATCCGACTTATGTGGTTGATGAAGTCGTGCACTATTGCGTTGCGAACATGCCGGGTGCGGTGGCACGGACTTCAACCTATGCGCTGAACAATGTGACCGTCCCGCATGCACTGGCAATCGCCAACCACGGCTGGCGGCAGGCACTCTCGTTCAATCGCCATCTGCTGGCGGGTCTGAATGTGATTCGCGGGACAGTGACCTACAGGGCAGTGGCTGATGAGTTGGGGTATGACTATGTTGCTCCGGAGCACTGGATCATCGGTTGAAATCCGGGCGATCGTGCCTGCCGCCGGATTCAGCCCCTGTTGATCCGGCGGCCTGCGATCCAGACATCAAGAATGGCACGATCATCCCCCATCATGATGGTTGGAAACAGCAACTCCCAGATGTCGTCTGCATGATTGGCGGCGGCCTCAATATCGGGGCGGGAGTGGGGATCAATGATGACGAGGTCGGCTTCGAGGCCAGGGGCCAGATTGCCGATATGCATTTGCATCTGCAGTATGGTGGCATTGCCGATGGTCGCAAGCCAGAGGAGTTGGGCAGGGTGGAGCGGAGCGTTGGTCAATTGACTGATTTCATATGCGGCAGCCATCGTGTGCAGCATGGAGAACGACGATCCGCCGCCAATGTCAGTGGCGAGGCCGACAGGCAGACCGGCGGCTTTCGCAGCGCGAACGGGGAGAAGCCCGGAACCGATGAACATGTTTGAGGTCGGGCAGTGAATAATGGCACCACCGGACTCCCGCAGGCGTGCTTTTTCACGGTCCGCAAGATGGATCGCATGGCCATAGAGGCCACCCGCACCGAGAAGTCCAAAATGTTCGTAGATATGCAGATAGTCGGAGAAGTTCGGGTAGAGCGTGCGGACCCAGTCAATCTCCTCGCGTTGCTCGGAGAGGTGAGTCTGCATCAGGCATTCGGGATGCTCGGCCCAAAGGGTTCCAAGTGCAGCCAGTTGATCCGGCGAGGATGTTGGTGCAAAGCGCGGTGTGATTGCATAGGTCAGCCGGCCGACTCCATGCCACCTGTCGATGAGGGATTTGCTGTTGTCGTAAGCTGATTGGGGCGTGTCCTGCAGGGCAGTGGGGACATTCCGGTCCATACAGGTCAGACCACCCGCGACCCGCAGATTCTGCGTATGGCATTCGGTCATGATGGCATCAGCGCTTGCAGGGTGACTGGTGCAGAATGTTGAGAAACTGGTCGTGCCATTGCTCAGGATAGTCCTGACGAATTGCCGGGCAATGCTGCGGGCATATGCTTCGCTGTCGAATTTTGACTCTTCCGGGAATGTGTACCGTTGAAGCCAGTCGATCAGCCGTGCCCCCCAACTGCCGATAATGGCCGTTTGCGGGTAGTGGACATGAGCATCGATAAATCCGGCTGTCACGATGGCGGTTCCGTAGTCCCTGACTGTGGCCGCGGGGTGGGTTTTGCGCAGGTGGTCGGCTGAACCGAGATCGGCAATCCTGCCGTTTGCGATCAGGACAGCACCATGGGGATCATGTCTCGCAGCCTCGGCAGGGGATCCAAGAAAGGGATCACCGGTGAATGACAGGGTCTGGCCGAGCAGGAGTGTGGATGATGACATGATTCAGGCGACCGGGGCCGTGGATGTGCGGAGAGGGAGGCCGGGAATTGAGACTGCGTGAACTGTAATCATGGGTCAAAATGCTTTACGTGTCGAGTGTGATGATGACATGATGACTGGATGGAGATCGGAATGGCAATCCAAACCACGGGTCTGACCAACCATGACCAATCCTGCCACCTGCGCCCTCAGTTGATCGAGAGCATAATCGTGGCGGTTGCCGAGGGCAACAAATCAGAATTCATGCGCCTGATTGACCCTTTGCACGAAGCCGATATCGCCGATCTTCTCGAACAGATCAATCCGGAACAGCGCAACCGGTTGATTGAGCTCTGGGGTGGGGATTTTGGCATTGATGTCCTGTCTGAACTTGAGGAGAGCCTGCGCAAGGAGGTGATTGACCGGATCACGCCCGAGCAGTTTGCCGACACAGTCAGTGATCTGGAAGCCGACGATATTGTCGATATCGTTGAAGATCTTGATCGCGAACAGCAGAGTATCATCCTTTCCGGGCTTGAGCGAAGTGACCGGGCGGTCATTCGCATGTCTCTCAGCCTGCCTGAGAACAGTGCCGGCCGGCTGATGCAGCGTCGCTTTGTTTCGGTGCCGGAATACTGGAATGTGGGTCAGACCATTGATGCACTTCGTTCACGCGATGACCTTCCGGATGATTTTCATCACGTGATTCTTGTCACGCCCCGCATGTCACCAACCGGTCAGGTCGCGCTTGGACGCATCATGGCATCGGCACGGGATCGCAGACTGAATGATCTTCTGGAGCGGGATTTCCGGGTGATCCCCATTACCCAGGACCAGAAGGATGTCGCGTACATATTCAACCAGTATCATATGATTTCGGCGCCGGTTGTCGACGAAACCAACCGGCTGGTTGGTGTCATCACCATTGATGATGCCATGTCAATGCTTGAGGAGGAGGCGCATGAGGATATCCTGCGGCTGGCCGGTGTCGGCGATGAAAGTCTCACGCATCGTGTCTTCACGATCACTCGGCAGCGATTGCCCTGGCTCCTCATCAATCTGGGCACGGCAATTCTGGCCTCACTGGTGATCGCGCAGTTCGCTGACACGATCGAGGCTCTCGTTGCGCTGGCTGTTCTGATGCCGATTGTCGCATCGATGGGTGGCAATGCAGGAACCCAATCCCTGACAGTTGCCGTTCGCTCTCTGGCGACACGGGATTTGACCTCAGCCAATCTGTGGCGCATTATTCGACGGGAGGGTCTCGTTGGCCTCCTCAACGGAGTCATTTTTGCCCTGATCATTGGCGGCATCGGGATTCTCTGGTTCGGTGATCTCGCTCTTGGCATCATTCTGGCGAGTGCGATGATCATCACGATGATCGCCGCCGGCCTCTCCGGAATTGCGATCCCGATCGGATTGGAGCGCGTTCGCATCGATCCGGCCATTGCCTCGAGTGTCTTTGTGACAACAGTGACCGATGTTGTCGGATTCTTCGCCTTTCTTGGTATCGCAACAGTCTTTCTTCTGTAGAATCGTTGCAGTCAGGAAAGACGGGCGCGGACGCTGTTCACCATCTGCGAACCGGGCGCGGCATCATCAGGAGGGATCATGACAACGGTTTGTGCGCTTACAGACGACTGGAATTCCTGATCAATTGCAGGACTTGTGCGGCTGCTTTGGGAATGTTTGTTCCGGGGCCAAAGATGGCACTGACTCCGGCATCATAGAGCTGCTGGTAGTCCTGTCTGGGAATCACGCCCCCGCAAACGACAAGGATATCATCCATTCCCAACCGATGGAGTTCCCTGATCAATGCCGGGGCCAAGGTTGAGTGACCGGCAGCCTGGGTGCTGATTCCGACAACATGCACATCATTGTCGATTGCATCGCGGGCGGTTTCTTCGGGTGTCTGGAACAGTGGCCCGATATCGACATCAAACCCGAGATCGGCAAAAGCGGTTGCGATCACCTTGGCGCCCCGATCATGGCCGTCCTGCCCCATCTTGGCAACAAGCAGCCGTGGGCGTCGACCGGCATCTTTGGCAAATTCCCGAACGGCTTCCTGGGCGGCGGCAAACTCGGGACTGTCGCCCGTGGTCTGGCTGTAGATCCCTGAGAGAGTCCGAATGCTGGCCTGATAGCGACCGAAGACCCTCTCCATGGCAAGTGAGATCTCGCCAATGCTGGCCCGGCACCGGGCGGCCTCAATCGCACTTTCGAGCAGGTTGCCATTGCCGACCGCGACATTTTCAAGGGCTTTCAGGGCGGATTGACACGCCGCTTCATCACGATTGGCGCGGAGTTCAGTCAGGCGGTCCACCTGACGCGCCCTGACCTTGCTGTTATCGATGTTCCGGCAGGAAATCGTTGTGTCATCATCCGTGGTGTATTTGTTCACACCGACGATGGTCTCGTCGCGTTTGTCAACCATGGCCTGGCGGCGGGCAGCAGTTTCCTCAATTCGCAATTTGGGCAATCCCGAGGCCACCGCACGGGTCATGCCGCCCTGTTCATCAATCTCGGCGATGAGTTTCCAGGCTTCATCGCTGAGTTCCCTCGTCAGCGATTCAACGAAATAGGAACCTGCCAGCGGATCAATCGTGTCGCAGACACCTGTCTCCTCCTGAAGGATCAGCTGGGTGTTGCGGGCAATACGGGCCGAGAACTCGGTCGGCAGGGCGATGGCTTCATCAAGTGCATTTGTGTGCAGGGATTGTGTTCCACCAAGGACGGCAGCGAGGGCTTCGTAAGCTGTTCGAACGACATTGTTGTAGGGATCCTGTTCCTGAAGACTGACACCGCTGGTCTGACAGTGGGTCCGCAACATCCGGGAGCGTGGATCGGAGGGGTCGAACTCATCCATGATTGTCGACCACATCAACCGTGCGGCACGCAGTTTGGCCACTTCCATGAAGAAATTCATGCCAATGGCGAAAAAGAACGACAGCCGGCCGGCAAACGCATCAATATCAAGGCCGCGCGCAAGCGCAGCACGGACATACTCCCGGCCATTGGCAAGGGTATAGGCCAACTCCTGAACGATATTCGCTCCTGCCTCCTGCATATGGTAGCCCGAGATCGATATCGAATTGAATTTGGTCATGTTGCGGCTTGTGAATTCGATGATGTCGGCCACGATCCTCAGTGAGGGTTCGGGAGGATAGACGTAGGTGTTGCGGACCATGAATTCCTTGAGAATATCGTTCTGGATCGTCCCGGCGAGATCCTGCATTGCCACGCCCTGCTCCTCACCTGCGACGATGTAGTAGGCAAGAGTCGGGATCACTGCCCCGTTCATGGTCATCGAAACCGAGACTCGGTCAAGCGGAATGCCCTCGAAGAGAATCTTCATGTCCTCAATGCTGTCAATGGCCACACCGGCCATGCCCACATCACCCGACACGCGCTCGTGATCGCTGTCGTAACCGCGATGGGTTGCGAGGTCAAAGGCAACAGAAATGCCCTGTTGACCCGCAGCCAGGGCCCTGCGATAGAACTGATTGGATTCCTCGGCAGTCGAGAATCCGGCATACTGACGGATCGTCCAGGGGCGGTTTGTGTACATTGTGGCTCGAGGACCGCGGACAAAGGGTGCCATGCCAGGGAACATGCCCCGCTCATCCCCCGACAGATCATCCGCTGTATAGAGCGGCTTGATTGTGATTCCTTCCAGCGTTCCGGTCTTGATGCTGGCCAGCGGTTGACCACGGAGTTCACGCTCTGCCAAATCTTTCCAGATCTCATAACTCATAGGGTCCATCCCGCCATGCAGTCTGCCGCACGCAGACTCCCGTAGCATGTCTATACCGAAGCACCATTCCAGGCAATCCCTGAAACCATACCGTCAATCTGCGACCCGAACATCCTCGTATCACAGAGATTCCGCGCGCTGGATATAATTCTTGACATTTGACCGCTGAGTGAACAATCTCTGAGCGGCTTCTCCGCGAACGGCTGACTGACCAGCAGGGCCGGAGATTCTCCAGGCCATGAGTTTTTCATGCCGGAAGTGAGATCGCAAAATCCAGGAGACTGCGCTGTGATTCCGAATGATAACGAGATCCTCAAGCAACTCCGTTTGGGTGAGGACAGTCGTTGGGAATTCAAGCAGGTTGAGTTCAGGGGAAGCAGGCCTGTCAACCCGCGCAGGGACGATCTTGCGGATGAACTCGGTGCATTTGCCAATGCGCGGGGCGGGATCATGCTTTGTGGCATAACTGATGATGGCATGATCCAGGGGCTGACGCGTGAGCAGTTGGCAGCATTGAATGACTTGCTGGTGGAAATCGGTACGGACAGACTTGATCCTCCGCTCCGTATCCATGTCCATCATAGGGAGATTGATGGCAAGGCATTTGTGCTGGCGGTCATTCCGCGCGGCGAAGCACGCCATTCAAGGGATGGACAGGCGTTCATTCGTGTTGGTGCCAGCAAACGTCGCCTCAACGAGGATGAAAGTCTCAGGCTGGCACAAAACCGTGCTCAGAACCGGTATCTCTGGTTCGACAAGCAGATTGTTCCCGAGACAGGTTTCAACACACTTGACGAGCGCCTCTGGGAACCTCTGCTGAGTAAAGCCAGTGCGGCCGACCCGCGACGGGGATTAATCGGGCTGCGGCTTCTTGCGCGTGATGAAGCCGGGATCGACCGTGCCACGGTCGCAGGAATACTGCTTTGCACGTATTCTCCTCAGGACTGGTTGCCGCAGGCGATGATCACGGCGACGCATTATCCCGGCCTTGATCGAACATCCGGCCAACTGGACGCACGGGAGATCACAGGCCCGCTTCCATTGCAGATCAAGGATGCTGTCGATTTTGTTATTCGCAATATGCGTGTCTCCGCACACAAGTCACCTGCACGGGAAGATCGTCCCCAGTATCGCAAATCCGCGGTTTTTGAAGCCATCGTCAATGCGGTTGCGCATCGGGATTACTCAATCCGCTCGCGAAGAATTCGCCTGTCCATGTTCGAGGATCGTCTGGAGATCGACTCGCCGGGCGCGCTTCCAAACGGCATCAGCCTTGAAGGCATGGAGGCAAGCCAGTCAACCCGTAATGAAGTGGTCACGTCTGTTTTTGGCCGCATTCCTGTCGCCAGTGTGGCCGGGTCGGATCATCGTGTGTGCCTGATGGAGCGGAGGGGAGACGGGGTCTCAATTATCCGCAATGAGACCAGAGAGGCATCCGGCATATTGCCGGAATACGAACTGATTGATGAATCGAGCCTTGTGCTCCGTATTCCTGCCGCCAAACTGGAAGCCGTTCCTGCTGATGCAACCGTCACAGTCCATTCCGGGGGTGAGCCGCTTCCTGGCATTGAAGTCCTTGCGCTCTTTCCAAACAAGACCTGGACGCCAGCCATGACCGATGCGGCTGGTGATGCGAGACTGAACCTGTACACAACGAATCTGCCAATGGTGATCTATGCTGCAGGTGTCGGCTATGCGGCTGGACTTGAACGGGAATGGATACCTGATCAGGGTGGATTGATGCTTGACCTCGAGCCGCTTCACATTGGCGGATCAGCAGTTTTTTCAGGAGGAACAGGGCATCTTCCCGGATTAAACGGTCGACTGAACCCCATGCTTGATACGTCTGATCGCACCTATCTGTACGCTGACAATATCGCGATTGATGAAGGGCGAACGCAACCCGTACCCTTTCGCCTCGGAAAACCGATGCGCCTGACGGACGCTTCCGGTGCCGAACTTTCCATAACGATTATCGATATGATTGGACGCTCATCCCTCCTCGAATATCGACCGGTTCAACCATGATCCCTGCTGCACGCAGACTCCCGTACCATGTCTGCACCCAAGCACCATTCCGGGCAATCCCTGAAACCATACCATGGGAGCGACTTTCATTGAAAACCGAAAAACAGGGATCGCGCACACATGTGATATTGAATAAAATAAACAGCCAACCCTTGTTAGGCCCCGTTGACACCCACCGTGCCGCAATCACCCCGGCCATCCGATCAATGACGGCCGGAACGCCCGCCACCCCCCGCCTGCCCGCATCCCAATCCCCCGGAACGCCCCGCATTCGCCAGGGCGTTCCCGATCGGGTGCCGCCGGCTGTACAGATCCCGGTCAGGCTCCCCATCACGGTCCGTCTCCTTCGGGCTGGAATGACGGTCCCGATTGCCTGTACCCCGGGATCGGCAGGCGGACCGTTCACCCCTCCGGCCC
>JAPOSK010000207.1:0-12223 GCA_026709725.1 Paracoccaceae bacterium
TGCTGCCGGCGACCCCGGCGGGGGACGGGCCCGTCTCGCAGCCCCCCTTTGATGCGATCACCTTCCCGCTGGATGCGCTCTGGCCGGAGGGAGCGGGGGGCAGCGGGAAGGCGGAGGCCGGTTGACCGTCAGGGGGCGGGGGGTGAACAAACGTTGACTGAGCACCAGCAGTGAGACCTTCGTGCAACAGAGGTCATGCCTCAAGATATGCAGGCAGAATGCATTCTGAGAACCGATTCTCTCCAATCAACCTGTCAGTCCCATGGGGATGCCACCAACAGAATTAATTCCTGGCGGGTCGGACATGCAACCTTATCGCTCTGCCGGCAAAGGATCCCTCTGAATCCCATCCTCATTCATCTTCAGCGCGCAGGATCGGACAGCGGCGTCGGTGCTGCGGGGGGACAACCCGCTGGAGTTCGGGTCATGGTTAATCGGATCAGATGTGTTCTTCTCATTCTGGCGACACTGATCGCTTTGAGAGCGCAAAACCTTTACGGTGCGTCAAATGACCCTGCGCGTGCAATCAGGTGGTGCTGCAATTGACAACTGCGTTCAGTTTTTCGGTCACTTCCTGATCAATCTCGTCCGCAGGGATATACTTTGCCAGCGTATGGAAATCTCGCTTGCTCATCATGTTTGGCAATGTCAGCGCATCGTAATACCGATTGAAGAGCGGCACCAGGAAATCATCGCTGACCTTGGTGTCCGGATCCCACGGAGACCCCTTGCCCAGGGTTCCCATGGCATTGATCACTTCAGTGATTGAAGACTGCATCGCATTCACATGGCTTTTGATGAACAGGGGGGCATCAGCGGACGCACCTGCATAGGCTTCAAGCGTTCGTTGCGTACAGAGGTAATTTTCAATCTCACGTTTGGACCATGCCAAATGCTGCAAATGCTGATTTTCCGGCACACCCTTTTCCGGTCGGTCGTAAACTGCAATACCACGCAGATCTGGGAGCGCTTCCCGAAGTCAAAAAAAATGTTTTTCGGCCAATTTCGGCATATTTCCAACATAGTGGACAAAAGGCCGTTCCAGCGCACGAATGGCAGCGGCATGATTGAGCCGCCTGGCAAATTCCTGAAGAATCGCCAGATCCGTTGAACCTTCAAGATAGAGAACCCAGCCCGTGAGTTCGGCCTGGAGATATTGCTCGTAACCAATCGTTGCGAGCGCTTTACGGACCTGGTCAGATCGACCGTCCATCCGGTGCGGTTCACCGACAAAAGCAATGACAAGATCCCTGGCCGCCGCTTCGTTCAGCAACACTTCCGAGTGGCTTGCGGCGATGATCTGGGTCCCCTGTGCTTCAGCAATCTCGTTGATATCATTGTAGATTTGTCGTTGACGCAGGATTTCAAGATGTGCATCCGGCTCATCAAGCAGGATTGTCGCTTTGGGATTTGCCGCCATATAGGCAAGGATAAGCAGTGTTTGCTGAAGCCCGCGACCGCTTGCGGACAGATCCAGGGTCGATGACCCCTCCCTGTAGCGCATGACAATCTCGCCGCGTTCTTCAATGTAGGCCGGTGGCTCCAGCCTCGCTCCGAACAGTTTCTCTATCCTGTTGACAATATCACCCCAACGATCGGCATCATCGGTATGGACATTGTGGCAGAGATTCCTCAGAACGTCAGCTGTGCGCCCTTCACCGACACGGACATTGATTGCCCCTTGATCCAGCCGTGTTTCCAGGGTTGCGAGACCTGACATGGGTGGCAAAAAGGCAACATCAACAGATCGCGCGGCTTCCGGCACCTGCATGCGATCAGGAAAAGTGCTCTCGTCCAGAGGCACTGGCCGACAATAGAAGGATTCCTCGTTTGCATAATAAAATTCCAAACCAAAGTCCCAACTCTTGTCATTGGCTACACCTTCAACATGAATAACAATGAGAATGTTATCTGTTCTCTGCGCACCATTCTCTTTTGTAACATTGCGCACATGCAGATCACGCCAGAGCAATTTGGCAATCGGAACGGGGACCGCGAGGAGATCCCGCCTGTTGATCGTGACACCGGGTCTTTTCCCGGAGGGCTCCTGCCCGCACGCTTTTCAGCCCATCGCCTCACACCAACATTCCAGAGCGACAAGGCCTGCATCGCTGATGTCTTGCCGGAATTGTTCGGCCCCACGAATACGACCGGATTTCCCAGTTCAACCGAAACCGATTCAAACCGCTTGAAGTTCCGGATGGTAAGTTTGGTCAGCATTGGTAACCATCCATCATCTTGTCTTATGCAGCAAAGCGACGGGCCCGATGCGGTACAGCCATCCAATCATTGATATATGCGCGTGCCATCAGAGAGAGTATCCTTCAATATGGAACCGATAAATCGCTCCGGTATGGGATGTCAATGTGATTGGAAGACGAATCCGGGGAGCAACTCCCGCTGACACCATGAAGAAACGCAGTCGATTTGTGGAACCCTATCAAGAAATGGATCGGCCGCCGCCACAGGGGCTGCTGAAATTCTACATCTGGTGCATTGAAGGATCATCACCACTGATTCTTCTTGGGCTTGGAGTGTCCATGCTTGCCGGATCTTTCGAGGTCTTTGCCGCCCTACTCCTTGGCCTGGTCATTGATGCAACCATCGCCAGTTCGCCCGACAGATTGTTTGCTGACAATCTGCTCCTGATTTCCGGCAGCATAATCCTTTTTATCATCATTCGCCCTATCGTCTTCGGGGCGAGTTCGATGGTCTCATCAATGCTGGTTGGCCCCAACCTCGGAGCGCAGGTGCTGACACGATTGCATCGTCATACCATACAGCAACCCGTGGCATTCTTCGATGATGATTTTGCCGGCCGCATTTCGCAAAAACAGTTACAGACATCGCGCGCCGTAACCGAAACGGTCGTGGAAGCGGTCAACTCCCTGTCCTTTGCTGCCGCCTCCCTGATTGGTTCATTCCTGTTGTTGGCATCAATCAATTTCTGGGTCGGCGTTTCCCTGACAGTCTGGGTCCTTCTTTATGTTGGGCTTATCCGCTGGTTCCTGCCCAGAATCCGGATCAGGTCCGCTGAACGGGCCAGTGCGAGATCGACACTCTCGGGTCAGATTGTCGATACGATTACCAATATCAGGACAGTCAAACTCTTCGCTCACCACAGGTTCGAGGACCGGGTTGCCCTTGATGCACTGGAGGGATTCCGGGGCAAGGCAATCGGTTTTGGCCAGGTCGCAGCCACTTTCCGTTTCTTCCTGATGCTGCTGTCCGGAATCCTGCCGATTTTCCTTGTCGGAGCGGCGATGTTTTTATGGACCGAAGGCATGGCAACAGCCGGGGACATCGCAGCGGCCGGGTCGGTCTCGATCCGGATTGCCCAGATGTCCGGCTGGATCAGTTTTGTCATGATGGCCATTTATTCCTACATTGGCGAAGCCGAAGACGGAATGCAGACACTGGCATATCCCCACGCAATGGTGGACCGGGACGGAGCGACTGTGCTCACACATGCAGATGGATTGATTGCCTATGATGGTGTCAGTTTCAAATACGGGCAGCATATCGGCGGAGTGCACGACATCTCGATTCGGATCAGGGCAGGTGAACATGTCGGGCTGGTCGGGGAATCAGGTGCCGGCAAATCAACCATCGCCGCCCTCCTCATGCGCCTTTATGATCCAGAGGAAGGGACAATCTGCATTGATGGTCTGGATCTGCGGGACATAACCCAGGAAAGCCTTCGACGACACATCAGCATGGTGACGCAGGAAACAGCCATGTTCAATCGATCAGCCTATGACAACATTGCCTATGGTCGCCCCGACGCCCCGTATGCCGATGTCATCGAAGCAGCCAGAAAGGCTGAAGCTCATGCCTTCATACAGGATCTTGTCGACCAGACCGGTCGTGCAGGCTATGATGCACATCTCGGTGAACGGGGGGTCAAGCTCTCCGGGGGACAGCGACAGAGAATTGCCCTGGCGCGCGCTGTGCTCAAGGACGCTCCCATCCTGATCCTTGATGAAGCCACCTCGGCTCTCGATTCAACCATTGAGGCATCAATCCAGAGTGCACTTGAGAACGTTATGGTTGGCAAAACCGTTATTGCAATTGCACATCGTCTGTCCACAATCACGAAGATGGATCGCATCATTGTCCTGCAGAATGGAGTCATTGTCGAAGAGGGCGGCGTTGATGATTTGCTGGCAATGGGCGGTGTCTTCTGTGAGCAGTGGGATCGCCAGATCGGCGGTCTCATCGGCATGGATACTCCTGATGCCGCCTGAAACAACGACCGTGAAAAAACTCTTTGCAAGGTTCCCTGCGAGGGTTTCTGATTCCAGGCACATGCAACCCAACGGACTGCAGTTCCCTTGGGCAGATCCTGAAATCGGCGATCATGCATGGTCTGACAAAATCGCATTGCGCCCAGATCAGTGATCCGGCGAAAAATCCGCACCACCTTCCGAATTTTTCTGCAATGTCCCGGTGCACGTTGCCACCGGGCAGTGAACCCATTGGGTTTGTGACCGGAATCAGGTCAGGCGCCCCTCATCCGCCCCGCTCTTCAGGGGCTGGGGGTTGCGGCTGCAGCGCATGAATCAGGGTGGCAACTCCGCGTCAATCAAGGCGAGAGTCCACCTGATGCCGCAGCAGTCCCCCTTGCCAATCTGATGACCGAAATGCCAATCGCATGGCAGGAATCAATCCGGGATGGAGGCAATTTTGCCCTGATCACCGGTGCTGATTGTTGTTTTCAATATTCCGACCTGCATTTTTCACACTCTTCCAGCGGCACGGGTGGCTGCGGGTCTCACCGGTTCCGGATCCAGCCCGTCGGCCGATGGCAACCGTCTGCACCCGGCAGATGTGGCCTGATTCGGTCGAATTGCACCGGGAATTGGGTTTTGTCGGACGATGTCCGGGAAAGTCGGCCCTATGACAATGGCTTCCGGTCTAACGCTTCCGCCGGACAGTAAATGCAATGGCCTCGGCCAGCATGTGTGCCCTGTCTCCATAGGGCTTGAGTGCATCAAGTGCTTTCGCCGCCAGTGCATCGGCCCATTCACGGGCCCTGCTTCCCCCCAAAAGTCCGACCAGGGTGGCCTTGCCCGCCTCAGCATCCTTGCCGGCAGTCTTGCCGAGTTGCTGTGTGTTGCCGGTGTGATCAAGCAGATCATCGGCAACCTGGTACGCCACTCCAAGTGCCTCGGCATAGGCAAGCATCGCAGCAGGATCTTCACGAGCGAGAATAGGGCCAGAAGCAGCGGACCAGACAATCAATGCCCCCGTCTTCAGTCGCTGGAGCTCAAGAATGTCCTCAACGGTTGGTGGATCCCGGTCACTTTCAGCACTGATATCCAGTGCCTGACCTCCCGCCATCCCCGCAACACCAGACCTCTGGGCCAGGCTGAGGGCAAGATTTGAACGAAGATCCGCATCCGGAATGCCCGCCGGATCCAGCAACACCTCGAAGGCGAGTGATTGCAGTGCATCGCCGACCAAAACTGCAGTGGCTTCATCCCACTTGACGTGGACTGTTGGCTGTCCCCGTCGCAATGGATCATCGTCCATGCACGGCAAATCATCATGCACCAGCGAGTAGGCATGAATCAGTTCAATCGCAACAGCGCATGCAAGAGAATGCTCCGGGTCAACTCCATGGATTCTGGCACTTTCCATAGCCAGAAATCCCCGCATGCGTTTTCCGCCCTTGAGGGTGTGGTTTATGGGGCCGGAGAGCTGTCCGTCCGGCAGGGATGACAGGCGTCGCTGGATGGCGGAATCAATCGTTTGTGCCGTTGTCCGCAGATAGTCGCGAAAAGTCAATTGGGTGTCATGCATGATCGACTCAGGGGGTCAGGAAGCGGCTTGTTGCCTGATGGATTCCCCTGCTCATCCAGCGTGAGAACAACGGGAGGGGAGTGACGATCAAGCAGGAATGTCTCACAATGGACCTGTAAACTGAGGCCGTACCTGACCAATTGCTGCATGCGGGCCAAGGTGTTGTTCTCATGCGTCAGGGTGTGAATGACTTTCTCCAGCCTGTTCAGTGACGTTGAAAAATCCTGATCGGCTATCGCATCAAGGGCGTCACGGAATTCGTCTTCCGAGACATTCATGTCTGCGCGATTCTTCAACGGGTCGGATTTCTTCTCATTCTGAGGCAGATCAGACATCGATCTCTACACCGCCCTGGAGCTCCCGGTGGCGACAATCCTGTCAATCCGCCCCTGGGCATCTGTCAGCAGTTTTTCGCAATGATCCCGCAACTGGCACCCGCGCTCAAACAGCTCCACGGTCCTGGCAAGGGGCGCCTTGCCATCCTCCAGCTCGCTGATGGTTGACTCGAGCTGATTCAGAGCTTCTTCGTATGTCATGGTGCCGATCGCATTCGAATCCGGGGGGCTGCTTTCAATCTCGTGTTCATTCATGCCTGACTCCTGTTCATAAGCACCGTGATATGAGCCGAGGCTGATTCTGTCAAACCCTCAAGATCATATCCACCCTCCAGAGATGCCACCAGGCGACCGTCAGCATGGGCATCCGCGATGTCACAGAGGGATTCAGTTGCCCAGGCAAAATCGTCTGCCTCAAGTCTCAATGAAGCAAGCGGGTCCCGGTAATGGGCATCAAAACCTGCCGATACCAGAATCAATTCCGGTCGCGCGGCATCCAGTCGATCAAGAATCACGGCAAAGGCTTCACGGAATTCCTCACTCCCTGAGGCATGCCGCAGCGGCATATTGATGATCTGTCCATATCGGCCCTGCTCATCGGGCGCTCCACTGCCGGGAAAAATTCCCCATTCATGCGTTGAAGCAAAGACAATCCGCTCATGATCCCAGACGAGATCGCTGGTCCCATTGCCATGATGCACATCAAAATCAACGATGGCCACGCTCTCAAGCTCATGCTCGACCATGGCATGACGGGCACCGATCGCCACCGTTCCAAAAACACAGAACCCCATGGCACGGGACGTTTCGGCATGATGTCCCGGTGGCCGCACGGCACAGAACGCATTGGTCGCCGCACCTGCAACAACCATGTCAACAGCCCGTGTACAGGCACCAACGGCCCGCAGCGATGCGTTCCATGACCCGGGTGAAAGATGCGTATCGCCATCAATACTGGCATAGCCAGCGTTTGGCACCAGGGCCTCTATCCTGTCGATATAGGATGACGGATGGCAGTATTCGAGATGACGCCGTTCGGCAAGCGGGGCATCCTCGCGCAACAGCGATACATAGTCCTTCGAAGAGAGGCGTTCATTCAAGACCTCAAGACGCGCAACCCGCTCCGGATGACCAGATGGTGTTTCGTGCCGCAGGCAATCATCATGGGAAAGAAGGAGTGTGCTCATTTTATCCTTGACCGTCCCCTGTCATGACGATTGGCTCCGGCAGGAAAATTGCACGATGCGACAAAGGCCGATGCATCAGTCCACATTCAAGCGGTTCCACCGACACACATCCGATGCAAAAGACATTCTGCCTGCACGTATAGTGATGTTCAGAGAAAAATGCGAACCGATCACCACTGATCATGCGAAGAGGTTCCACCCTCTGCCCAGCCCCCCCCTGCAAGCGTGTTGAATGTCAGGCTGTTTGTGGACCCTGGATTGAGGTCGGGCATGCCGCCCCTGTGCTGATGACAAGATGGCGGGGCATGGCAATTGTCGTGTCGGCGACAACCATTGGCATCGGACTGACGGCGGTGTCGGCGACACCCGTCGCCGAAGCGACATTGAACCCGCCACACGGGAATCTCTCGACGATCCCCATCAAAACTGTTGCAACAAACGTCTCAGGCGTCAGGCCGAACGATTGCCCAACGACTGCTTCACCGGAGGACATGATCGCAGCGGGATTCGCTGCTTCCGCGACCGGACCTCCCGTGACACCCGACCAGCTTTCCGGTCACATCCGACCGGATGTCCGGGGGCATTCGGCAACGGGCAAAGAGCCGGCTTCCTGATCCGACTGCCCGGCTGATTTCGGCTCACATGAACGCAACTGTCCGGGCCGCTGCGCCGCACAAACCAGCATGCCTGAAAGAGACTGGCCGCAACCGGACCCTTGCAGCATACAGGAAAGACCCCATGCAGAGCGTCTCCCTGACGGCTGCCAATCAGGAAGTCTCCGGACTGATCAAGACGATCAGGCAGGGCGGGTCCGTGCTGATCCCGCGGCGGGGCATCCGATTGACAAATTGATGCCTCACACATCTGATCAGTCAACTGATCTTCAAATGGTCAGAGGCCTCCGGATCAGGCGCAAGGAACCCAATGACCGCGAGATCCATGATCATTGAGAGGCGGTTGTGAATCGATGCAAATGTGCTCATCTGTGCTGTTGACCGTGATACCGGAAAGAGGCATGTGCGGGCCGGGAATCTTCCGGGACGGACGGCCCGACGGGAATGCATTCTGACAGTCCGGGCCTAGGGAGAGTTCTCCCTTGCAACGACAGGGAAGGGTCCGCTCAGACCTGCTCCTGCAAACACTTTCGTGCACGACTGGCTTGGGATGTTTCACGTCAACATGGCGGATGCCGTTTCTCCCGTCACAGCGATAAACGCTCTTGAGGGTGATCGGTTGTCATTCCGCGATGCGCCGCTCAGGGCAACAGCACGACAAATCGATGCCCTGCGCTCCTTGCTGAAGATATGCAGGATGGCCGCCGCCACACGGCAACATCGCTGGAACGACCCCGGTGAGATTGTGTGGCCTGAATCAGTTCGGGCACGCCCCGCAAGGGGTCAGGGCAACGGTTCAGGCAGGAGGATGTATCCTTTGTTGCGAACCGTCTTGAGGTAGCGGGGATTGCGTGGGGATGCTTCGAGTTTCCGTCGCAACCGTGAAACGGCAATATCGACAGATCGATCCGAATGCGTGTCGGGCTGGTTGTCCTCACCCTCACCCAGTTCCCTGCGGCTCAACGGGTGATTGGCATTGATGGCCAGTCTGTAGAGGACACGGTTTTCCGTATCCGTCAGAGGAATATTCTCCCCGTTGCGGGTCAATTCTCGCCGCTCC
The DNA here is from genome assembly GCA_026709725.1 of Paracoccaceae bacterium. Taxonomy (GTDB): domain Bacteria; phylum Pseudomonadota; class Alphaproteobacteria; order Rhodobacterales; family Rhodobacteraceae; genus MPNP01. The sequence continues at coordinate 9,002 of JAPOSK010000207.1, forward strand.
GTACTGTAGGCCAGCGGGCCAAGCCGGAGCGGACCGCTTTTCTCTTCCGGTATACGCTTGAGGATATTGCGTATACGATAGACAATCTCGTCGGGGTCATAGGGTTTGGTGACATAGTCATCTGCCCCGGCGGCAAGTCCCCTGTTCCGGTTCTGGCTTGATGTTCCGAGCGCCGAGATAATCATGACCGGCGTTTGCAGGGTCTCGCAGATTTCACTGGTCAGCGATATCCCGTCCTGCCCGGGCATCATAATATCAGAGATGACGAGATCAAATGCGAAGAGGCCGAGCAGATCCTTTGCCTCGGCTGCACTCTCTGCCGTCGTGCAGTGCATGCCATTGTCTCGCAGAAATGCCTGCAGCAATTGCCGGATCCGCAGATCGTCATCAACAAAGAGGATGTGAGGCGCATCAATCTCAGGAGCCACGCTCAAGATCCCCACTGATTCGGGCATCCTCACCCATGGCGATTGCCTCCATGACAGCCCTGAATCCGCCAACGGCTTCCGAACCGGCCTGGCGAAATGCCTTGCGCAAACGATCACGCTGGGCCGCGAACAGCTCGCTTGCCAATGTCTCGCCTCGCGGCGTGAGACAGATGATTCGACGGCGCCGGTCATGCGTGTCGATTCTCATATCAAGCATCCCGTCATTCTGGAGTTCCCGGAGGACGCGGTTCAGGGATTGTCGCGTAACGCCAAGCAGATCAAGCAATCCGGTGACCGTGACATCCGTCCGAAAGCAGATGAAATGCAGGGCACGATGGTGCGCCCGTCCATATCCGTAAACCTGCAAAATTCGATCAGGGTCATAAAAGATACGCTGATAAGAAAAGAAAACCGCCTCAATCGCCCGGCGCAACTGATCATCTGTCAAATACCTGGGTTCGACGGAGATCTCGTTCCTTGGGGTGCTTGCGTAGGCCATATCCCTTCCGCCCGTTTGGTGGTTCAGGAAACTGAATAGGTCAATAATATTGACATTCCAAGTCGGAATTACTAGCCCCCGCTGACTGACAATTCATCAGAATTCCGACAGATCGATAGAGGAATGTCCATGAGCCCACCTGCAACAGGCTACGGTGAACGTGAAGGGTCGATCTGGCTGGATGGCGAGTTTATCGACTGGCGTGATGCCCGTATCCACATTCTGACCCATGCCATGCATTATGGATCCTCGGTCTTCGAGGGAGAGCGCGCCTATAACGGCACGATTTTTGCCTCACGCCTGCATACGGAACGGCTCATCGAATCGGCCCGGCAGCTTGATATTGATATCCACTACACGGTCGAGGAAATTGAGCAGGCCAAGGCGGATGCACTCCGCAGGAACAATCTTGTCGATGCCTATGTCCGCCCGATCGCATGGCGGGCCGACGGTGAGGATATGGGGGTTGCTTCCATCAAGAATCCATGCCGTCTGGCGATTGCGACCTGGGAGTGGGGGCGATACTACGGGACTGATGAAACGGGCGTCGTGCTTGATATATCCAGGTGGCAACGCCCAAGCCCCGACACCATCCCCTGTCATGCCAAAGCTTCGGGCCTTTACATGATCTGCACCATTGCCAAACATGCAGCCATGAAGAAGAACTGCTCTGATGCCCTGATGTTCGATTACCGGGGCTATGTTGCCGAAGCCACCGGTGCCAATATCTTCTTTGTCAAGGATGGTGAGGTTCACACGCCCCTCCCGGACTGCTTCCTTGATGGCATCACGCGACAGACTGTCATTTCACTGCTCAAGAAGCGCAACATCACAATCCATGAGCGCCATATCCTTCCTGAGGAGATGACCGACTTTGAAGAGTGCTGGCTCACCGGGACTGCTGCCGAGGTTCAGCCTGTGAAAACGATCGGACCCTATCGATTTGCCATCGGTGCCATCACCAGCGAGATGGTTTCCGCCTATTCCCAACTGGTTCGCACCTGACCACCACCCCCATCGTGACAGTTACGCTCGTTATCGGCGGTGTTGGCTCCGGAAAGTCGGAGTATGTGGAAGGGATCATGGATGGATCAGGTTCGGCAATGGTCTATATCGCCACCTCGGAGGCGATTGACGATGAGATGCACGCCAAGATCAGGGCGCACAGGATGCGGCGCGGTGAGCGGTGGCGAACACTCGAGGAGGCACGGGATCTTGGCAGGGCCCTGAAATCCTGCTCAGCGGATGAGGCCGTGCTGGTTGAGTGCATCCCGACTTGGCTAACCAATCTTCTCGTTGATCCCGATGGCGGCATTGAGGTGCATGTCGATCAATTCCTGGCTGCCATCAAGGCGCGGAAGGGTGATACCTATCTGGTAAGCAATGAAGCGGGGTCAGGCGTGATGCCCACGGGTGCGCTCAGTCGCCGCTTCGTGACGCTGCTTGGGCAGACAAACCAAAAGCTGGCCAGATGTGCCGAATCAGTCATTCTGGTGATGGCAGGTCTCCCGGTCGCCCTCAAGGGGCCCCTGCCCCGATGATACGCCCGGCAGAGCTGTACTGGATACGGCATGGTCCAACCGGAACAGGAAAGATCTGTGGATGGACGGACATTGATTGCGACCTTTCCATGCATGACATGCTCAGGCGGCTTGATGCCCACTTGCCCGGGGATGCCGTCGTCGTCTCTTCTGATCTCAAGCGGGCCCGCCGGACAGGTGATGTCTTCTCGAAGACACGCGAACGCCTGGCAGATCACCGGGATTTGCGCGAAATAAATTTCGGGGACTGGGAAGGACGAACCCCGGACGAAATCGCCGCGCAGGATGGAACGCGGTCACGGGCATTCTGGGAAAACCCCTTCAGCGCCCACCCGCCCGGCGGCGAACGCTGGCTTGATTTGACACAGAGGGTGGCAAACGCCATCGGGGCACTCGTTGCTGCCCATCCGGGTCGACCGCTTGTCGCAGTTGCCCATTTTGGCGTCATCATGTCCCATTACATGCATGTCAGGCGGATCGACCGGGAAGATCGATTCCGGCAGATCGGGTCTCCGCCGACCATTGAAACACTGTCACTCTCACGATTTGTCTGCGATGCGGATGGTTGGCATGTTGTCAGTCTCAATGAGACATTCGATACCGAGCCGCAATCAGCACAAGCCAATCGCACATGAAATTTTTCCATCCGGGTTTTGCCGTCGCACATGACATGGGGGGGGGGGGGGGGGGGGGGGGGGGCGGGGGGGGGGGGGGGGGGCGGGGGGGGGGGGGGGGGGGGGGGGGGGGGGGGGGG
>JAPOSK010000207.1:12233-13216 GCA_026709725.1 Paracoccaceae bacterium
CGCTCCCCGAGCCCACAAACGACAAAGCCAACTGCCACAACTCAGTCCCCCACCAGCCCCCCCCCCCACCCCGCCCCCCCCCCCCCCCCCCCCGGAAACACCTGACAGGCGCAGGGCCGTCAAGAGCCCGGATGCGACAGGTCAGGGCGTTGTGGTCTGTTGCAGTCACGGGCCGGTAATGCGTATCCTGCGGGCTTCCCTTTCGAGTGAGGCTGGCGACAGGTGTCAGCCGCCAGTGCTCATGCGCGCATGTCGCGCCTCGATTTCGACCCAGAGGGCTTCGGCAGCATTGATGCCCGTGAATGTCTCCAGCTCCACGATACCGGTCGGTGAGGTGATGTTGATCTCGGTCAGAAGGCCGCCGATGACATCAATGCCCGCAAAGAGCAGCCCCTTCTGTCGCAAATCGGCTGCAAGCCGATCACAGATGGCATGATCGCCTTCGGTCAGGTCAGCCGGAACGGCACGGCCGCCGACATGGATATTGGCCCGCACATCATCGGGTGGAGGCAGACGGTTGATTGCCCCCACCGGTCGACCGTCAACGAGGATGATGCGCTTGTCACCCTCTTCGATGGCGGGAATGAATTTCTGCACGATCACCGGGAGGCCGCTCTCTGCCAGGACCAGTTCAAGGAGTGCGTTGATATTCTGATCATCGGGACCGAGCCGAAAGATCCCGGCACCACCATTGCCATAGAGAGGCTTGAGGATGATATCGCGGTGGAGATTGCGAAATGCATCAATGGCTGAGCGTGTTCGAGCGATCATGGTGGGCGGCATGAGGTCAGCATGGTTCAGAACAGCGAGTTTTTCCGGACAGTTCCGGACCCAGAATGGATTGTTGAAGACGAGCGTGGCGGGATCCAGCATCTCAAGCAGGTGCGTTGTCGTGATATACGACATGTCAAAGGGCGGATCCTGACGCAGCCACACCACGTCCATATCATTCAAATTGACATCGGCCTCGTCTGTGAATCGAT
>JAPOSK010000320.1 GCA_026709725.1 Paracoccaceae bacterium
CGGCAGGGGCCCCTGATGTGGGACCCAACCCCGGGGCGCTGGAAACAGACAGGCTCAGAAAACCTCGCTTTTCCCAGGTCGATCAGCCAGTCGCTGGCCGGGCGGACTGCTGTTGAGAATCTGCTGCCCCTGACCCGGGGCGAAACGATTCGTTTCCCCCGTTATCCGACAACTCTTGAGAAGACTCTCTTCACAGGGTCGTGCCCTCGCATTTATGATGAGGCCCATGAACCTTCGGACTGACTGAGATCCTATATTGCCACCTACATCGAACGTGATGTCAGGATGATCAGTGTTGTCGGAGACCTCACAGCATTTCAGAGGTTTCCCGAACTCTGTGCCGGTCGCACAGCGCAGCTGCTCAATTATTCATCGCTTGCGGGAGACTGCGGGCATATCGCAGCCAACTGCCAAGGCCTGGCTTGGAATCCTTGAAGCCGGCTTCATTGTCTTCCGTCAGCCGGGTCACCGCACCTCAATTCGCAAGCGGTTGGTCAAGATGCCAAAATTGTATTTTTATGACACTGGACCTGTCTGCCGCCTGCTCGGCATCCGTGATCCCGGGGAACTTTGGACGCATCCTCTCCGGGGTGCCATTTTTGAAACCCGGGTCGTCTCCGAGATTGCCAGGCAAAGGGCCAACAGGGGCGAGACCGGCGGCGTGTCCTTTTTTCGTGACAGAAACGGATTGGAGGCCGATTTCGTCATCAAAAGCCCTGTCGGTACAGTGATTGTCGAGGCCAAATCATCAAAGACAGCATCGCCGAGTCTGTTTGACAGTCCGGGGCGTGTCCAAAGGCTCCTGTCATCATCAGTGCATCAATGTTCCGCCTTTGTTGTCTCCGGTGGTGATCAGCCCCGGCACCCGGGGGGGGGGGGCAGGTCACCTGATTCCATGGCAGGACTTGCACAATACGGACTGGAGCACATCTGAATTGTGAGCCATGTCGTCGGTGCGGGGCCGATGATCCCGCAGGAATTTGCTGTTGAACGACCCAGTGTTCCTTTATGCGGCGATGGGATATGATTTCCGCGGCCGTTACCAAAGGCATGTTGACAAAAATCGTTGGTGACACGCCGATGCCCGGGGTCATGGTGCAGGTGCGAATCTTGTTTCAGGTCACGCATGACTGTATGGATGGGCGTGTTCAGGAGACGTGAGGCTGCCAGTAGAAGTGAGATTGCATATGGCACTCGACAGAATTTTGCGCCGGATTGTCATGATTGCGCTTTCCGCAGCACTGGTTGCCTGTTCCAATTCTGATGGGGAGAGATCAGCTCCGGCACAGGAGGAGGAAGAGAGAGAGACAATCTGGGATCTGTTCGAGAATCGTGATGATGTTGCATCGCCCGTCCGGGCCAATCGCTATCTCTGGCATGCCTCGCTGGATATCCTTGATTTTCTGCCAGTGGAATCCATTGATCCCTTCACGGGTGTCATTGTGACCGGGTGGGGACAGCCACCCGGTGGTGGCAGGGAGTTCCGTGCCACCATCCTGATTGATGATCCGGCCCTTGATGCACGATCTCTTGATCTCGTGCTGGACACCCGGTCAGGTCCGGCGGACCCGGACACTGTCCATGAGGTTGAGAACGCCATTCTGACGCGGGCCCGGCAGATGCGGGTGGAGCGACTGAGTTTTTGAGCGGGTGATGTGAAGTACAGCGTGAACGCTGTGCAGGACACCGGACTGACTGGAATTCCGAATGTCAGAGTATGATGCCCAGAGGGTCGAGAAGACCTGGCAGCGTCGATGGAATGATGCCGGCGTCTTTGCCGCAAAGCCGGACTGTGCCAGGAAAAAATACTATGTTCTGGAAATGTTCCCCTACCCATCCGGCCGGATTCACATGGGACATGTACGCAACTACACCATGGGCGATATTATCGCACGCTATAAAATCTCAAAGGGATTCAATGTTCTGCATCCAATGGGTTGGGATGCATTTGGTATGCCGGCCGAGAATGCCGCCATGGACCGCAATGTTCATCCCGGTGAATGGACACGAAACAACATTGCCGACATGCGACGACAACTACAGTTGCTGGGTTTGTCTGTAGACTGGGACCGGGAACTGGCAACATGCGATGTCATGTATTACGGTCAGCAGCAGCGTCTGTTTCTGGACATGCTGGATGCGGATTTGGCCTACCGGCGCGATGCAACTGTCAACTGGGACCCCGTTGACAAAACTGTTCTGGCCAATGAGCAGGTTATCGACGGCAAGGGATGGCGGTCCGGCGCCACCGTCGAACAGAAAACGCTGCCACAATGGCACTTCCGGATCAGTGATTTTGCTGAAGATTTACTCCAGGCGCTCGACAGGCTGGAGCGCTGGCCCGAGAAGGTTCGCCTGATGCAGCGCAACTGGATTGGTAAATCCAGGGGTCTCGAATTTGCATTCAGGACGGTTGGATGCCCGGCTGGATTTGATTCGCTGAAGGTCTACACGACCCGCCCTGATACGTTGACCGGTGCAACCTTTGCCGCCATTTCGCCAGAGCACCCGCTTGCGCTGGCTCTGGCCAAAGACAATCCGGCCATTGCGGCGTTTCTCAGCGAGTGTCAGCGGACCGGCACAGCGGAAAGCGAAGTCACCCGGGTTGAGAAGGCGGGGATTGATACCGGCTGCACGGTTCTGCATCCTTTGGACGACACGAAGGAACTGCCGATCTGGATTGCCAATTTTATCATTGTGACGGTTGGAACCGGTGCCATCTTTGGCTGCCCCGCGCATGATCAGCGTGACCTTGATTTTTGCCGAAAATATGGGCTGCCCGTGATTGATGTGTTCTTTCCATGCGACAGCGACCGACCGGTCGCTGATCAGGCCTTTGTTCCACCCAAGGAGACGGTTGTCCGATACCGGAGCAGGGTAGCCGGCGCGGAGATGCAGACTGGTCATGCGGCGGTGGAGGCCGCGATTGCGTGGTGTGAAAAGGCGGGGATTGGTCAGGGTGTTGTGCGCTACCGTCTGCGTGACTGGATCATCAGTCGCCAGCGCTACTGGGGTTGCCCGATTCCGGTTGTTTACTGCAGGACATGCGGCATGGTTCCCCTCAGACATGAGGATCTGCCACTGACACTGCCGGAGGATATCGCGTTCGATGTGCCGGGCAATCCGCTTGATCGTCATCCGGCCTGGAAGATGTGCTCCTGTCCCGCTTGTGGTGGGGAGGCCACACGTGAGACGGATACAATGGACACATTCGTTGACAGTTCCTGGTATTTCCTGCGTTTCACCAGTCCGTGCGCAGAAATTCCGACTGTCCCCGAGGAGTTTGGGTACTGGATGAATGTCGATCAGTATATCGGCGGTGTTGAGCATGCGATCCTGCACCTGCTCTACTCACGGTTCTTCACCCGGGCCATGCAGCGCGTGGGTCATCTGCACGCAGCCTTTATCGAGCCATTCGAAGGGTTGTTTACCCAGGGGATGGTCAATCATGCGATCTATCAGAGTGTCAGTGACTCCGGCTCTCCGGTGTATCATTTCCCGCGGGATGTTGAGGTTTCGGGTGATGGTGCACGCCTGCGGAAGACCGGCGATTCTGTTGAGGTTCTGCCATCGGCGAAGATGTCCAAATCCAAAAAAAATGTCATCGATCCTGAGGATCTCATTGCCAAATTCGGAGCTGATACAATCCGCTGGTACATCGTATCGGATTCACCGCCCGAGCGGGATGTTGAATGGACCGATGCAGGTGTGGAAGCCGCATCAAGACATCTTGAACGGATCTGGAAACTGGCCCGGGAGATCAGTTCGGCCGAATCGATACGGGGGAAACCGGAAGACAACCGGCGGATGTTGCAGCTGGCTCACAAGACCATCGGGGACGTGACAGCCGGCATTGAAAACCTCACTTTCAACACGGCCATTGCCCGTCTGTTTGAGTTGTCAAATTCAATCCAGAAGATGACGACCGGCACAGATGCCAAACGTGAAGCCTTTATAATCATGATCCGCCTGATGGCACCAATCACGCCGCATCTGGCCGAGGAAATCTGGCAGATTTTCCGCGGAGAGGGATTGCTGGCCACATGTCCATGGCCTGTTGCTGATGAGGCACTGGCGCAGGTAACCCGCATGACAATGCCAATTCAGATCAATGGCAAGCGTCGGGACGAGATCACTCTGGACAAGGGTCTTGATGCAGGTGCTGTCCGTGAACATGTTCTGGCAAACGCCACAGTGATGCGATACCTTGCGGGGAAGAAACCGAAGAAGGTCATTATCGTGCCTGACCGAATTGCCAATGTCATCATCTAGAACGATTTTTATCGCTGTACTTGGTGCGATCCTTCTGGTCGGATGTGACTTTGAGCCGGCCCACAAGCAGGGGGCAGAAAGTGAGAAGGTGTCCTCAATTGCCGTCCTCAGCCACAAGACCACCATTGCGGTGAGAGGTGAGCGTGAAGGCTTCATCCTTGAACACATGCTCCGCGAGAACCTTGGCAGCACTGCCGCTGATCCGCTCTATACCCTGACAGTTGATCTGAATGTTTCGACCCGCGAAGGGCCGCTGGTTGGCAGGGATGTCAACCGGTATATCAGGGTGGGCACGGCAAGCATCATCCTTGAGGAGAGCGGGACCGGACGGTTGATGCTGACAGACAGCATCAGTGCGACAGCAACCTGGGATCAAACACGCTGGGCCGCAGTCAACCAGGCCTCATTTGATGATGCCACGGCGCGCGTCCTCACCATACTGGCGGATCGTATCCATCATCTGCTGCTGGCGCAGGCAACGCAGATCGGGGTATGAAGATCAAGTCCGGTGACCTGGCCGGTCATTTGGCATCACCCGGGAAGTGGTGTCGGGCATATCTGCTTCACGGCCAGCATGAAGCCCGGATGCTGCAGTTGCGTGATAAAACTGTCGGCATGCTCGGTGGCCCGGATGCCAGGGACGGGATGCGGATAGAGACGCTTGAGGCAGCAGGCGTTGTTGCCAGACCCAACACGCTGTTTATGGCCATGAACGCAACAAGTTTCTTTGCCGATGGCGATCGGGTTGTGGTCATAAGCGACGCTGGTGATGCGCTTGCAGCGATCATAGAGAAGATCCTGCCCGAACTTGATGCCGATTCCGCACGCATGGTCATCACGGCCCGAACCTATCTGCGGCCGGCATCAAGGTTGCGCAAACTCTTCGAATCGAATTCTGAACTGGCTGCTACGGCGATTTTCGACAACCCGTTGACAGCGCAGGATGTGCGGGGAATGCTCAATGATGCCGGCCTCACCCAGGTTTCCGATGATCTCCTGCGTCATCTGACAGCCCGCCTCGCCGAATACGATCCGGCAATGGTGCGGGGGATCATTGAAAAACTGGTCCTCTACAAGCTTGACGATCCGACCACACTCGGCATCGATGATCTTGACGCGTGTGTGCCGCTGACGATTGCCGCGGCTACTGAAAGACTGCTCAAGGCTGTCGCCAACCGCCAGCCCCAGGCCATCGGTCCGGCATTCCGCAGACTGACAGTACAGGAAAGCAACCCGGTTGGCCTTGTCATTCAGGCCGAGACAATCTTTCGCAGCATCCTGAAGGTCGCCTCCGACCCACAGGGTGCCGAGTCCGGCACGCGACGGTTAAGGCCGCCCGTTTTTGGCCCGCGCCAGCGCCAACTGATCAATCAGGCCAATTCCTGGGGTGTCTCAGGGGCCCGATATGCACTGCACATGTTGACCGAAGCCGATCTCAATCTGCGGGGTGGTGGCAATGCACCGGCAAAATCACTGGTTGAACGGACATTTCTCCGGATCGCTCTCTGGAAAGGTCCGCGATGAAGGTCTACGGCAAGGTTCAGAGCAGGGCATTCCGGGTCCTGTGGATGCTGGAAGAGATGGGCAGGGAGTATCAGCATGTCGATATTCTGCCTCATGATGCCCGGCTTCGTGCCATCTATCCGGCAGGCAAGGTGCCGGTTCTGGTTGATGGAGATGTTGTCATTACCGACTCTACAGCAATCCTGAACTATCTCGCCGACTGCTATGATTCGCACTACACGCATCCGACCGGGTCAACGGAACGCGCATTTCAGGAATCACTGATGTATATGCTGCTTGATGAGTTTGACGCGTGCCTTTGGGCGGCCGCACGGCACAGTTTTATCCTGCCGGAAGAGTATCGTGTTCCGGACATCAAGCCTTCACTGAAGTGGGAGTTCGGCCGGTCCGTTCAAAGCCTGTGCTCACGTGCAGTTTTTGCGCCCTTTCTGACAGGGAATCATCTCACAGTCCCTGATTTTATCCTCATGGATTGTCTGGTCTGGTGCGGGAAGGCCGGGTTTCCGATTACGCATCCCGTTCTCCTCGAATATAGGGACCATATGGAGATACGACCGGCATTCAGGCGGGTCAGCGCAATGGGGGCTGCATGAGCACCATGATTCTGCCAGGTGCCCGGATGGAACCGGATGCCCGGGTGGGCCAATCAACGATCGGGCGGAGCATGATCACATGATGAGACCGTTATCGACCCGGGCATATGGAATCATCTCTCTTGCCCTGGCAGCCCTCCTGCCCTGTCATCCACTGGCGGCTCATACACCGATTGAAATGATGATCGAAACGCTGGAAGCCCGCGGCATCAATCTGATGTATCGGGACAGAATATCAGAGGGACCAAAGCACCGACTGCGGGATGTGACAATCACGGTCCGCCCCCATTTCGGACTCTTTCTGGATCTCATCGACAACGGTCAGTCCATTCAGGTGTCCCTTGATGACCTGACGGTGACAGAGATTGATCCGGCAAAATTCCAGCTGGAACTGCCGTCCGCAGGGACGACCCGGATTGATGCCCGTTTCTTTGGTGAGCATGTATGGCTGGTGGCGGATTTCGCGCTGGGCAACCAGGCGATGATGCTTGACATTGCTGATGGAGAGATTGACTTCAATTTTGCACTTGCCCGCGCCGCAATCACATCTGTTCAGACCGGAAATAATCGTCTGACCACTTCCGCACTGGAACTTGTTGACTATACCGGAACGTTCACCATGACCGGTCCGGTCGGTCAAACGGATATGATAACCTACACTTCGAATGTCGGCGGGGCACGCCGGGTGATCGCCAATCCGGCGAATGGGTCGGAACCAATGCAGAAAATCGAACATATGGGATCAGAATTCAGAATCATCATCGCACCGCAAAGGCAGGCAGTTGCCGACCTGTTTTATGGAATTCCTGTCATGAGCGGCAGCTACAGATCCAAACCGTCAGTGTTCAGGTTCCTGCCTGAAGAAGGTATGTCGGGTGTGACCACAACTGTTCAGTCCGAGGGCTACGGTTTCGACTTCCTTCTGGACGAGACAAGGATCCTGCTCGGGACTGATTTGGACAGTTACAAATTTCTGATGGAGAATCCGGATCATGAACTGCCCGTATTCGAATCGGACGGGCATACAGCCCTCTTCAGCATTTTGCCTGACAGCCCCGACCAGAACAGCATCGCATCGACACTGAAGTTGCAAACCGGTTCCCTTCGGATGAATGATGAACTCCTGCGCGTCATTGACCCGGATGGCCTCCTCACCGGAACGGCAATATCCCATGACATTGAACTTGGAATGCAGGCTGATGTCACGACCGATGAAGGCCCTGTCGGTGGATGGCAATTTGACCGGTTTCTTGCCGATATTCGGGCATTTGATCTGAATCTGCTGGGCACGATCATGCAGGCCGAAGGCCGGTTGGAGCTTGTCGGAGCAACCTCGTCCGAGCCGGACCTGATCGGACGGCTTGATCTCCGCACCCGCAATTTCCGCGATCTTGTCGAAATCCTGGGCCCGTATCTTGGAGAGCCGGGTGCTCTTTCGTTGCTGCTGGATGCCTTCGCTCCAAACTGGCAGGCTGATGATGGTCAGATCAAACGCTATATCTACATTTTCGAACCCGGTGATCGAATGACCGTCAATGGTCAGGTTCCGTGATACGTGACCGGACAGGATGCGACAGGAGAACGCAATGATGACAGCGCTGAGTGAGATCGCCGAACGCTTGCATGACAGGGCCATGTCTTATGGTGCCGACAGTATTGATATCCTGGTGGTGGATGAGGAGTCCGTGGCGATTACAGTCCGAAACCGTCAGCTCGAACATGCTGAAAGTTCTGATGAGGTCGCACTTGGAATTCGTGTGCTCATCGGAAAGCAACAGGCATGTATCTCAGGATCCGATACGCGCCCTGAGGCACTTGATGACATGGCAGAACGGGTTGTAGCCATGGCACGCCTTGCTCCTGAAGACCCCTGTCTGGGTCTTGCCGAACCCGATCGGCTGGCCACGAAACGGAACACAGACATTCTGGACACTTATGCAGAAGATCCTGCTCTGGAGCCGACGGAGCTTGAATCAATCGCCAGGGAGATTGAATGCCGCACTCGCTGTCAACGGTGTCGAGTCGGTCGAGGCCGCCTCTGCTTCCACAGGTCAGGTTGCAATCATGATGCGCCAAAGTAACGGTTTTGTTGCGACAAGCCGTAAAAAATCACAGGCTGTCGGTTGTGCCGTGATCGCCGGCAAGGACCTGGCAATGGAAACGGATTACTATGGTGAGTCGCGGGTTTTCCCCGAAGACATGTCCAGTTGGCACGATATTGGCCGCATCGCTGGTGAACGGGCTGTCGCCCGGCTGAATCCGACCCGACCCGCAACAGGACATGCGCCGGTCCTGTTTGATCAGCGGGTGTCGGCATCGCTCGTCGGTCATTTCCTGTCCGCCATCAATGGTGAGGCGATCACGCGCGGTTCAAGCTGGTTGCGGGATGGGCTTGGAACCGATGTCTTTCCGGGTACGCTTTCCCTGACCGAGGATCCCTGGCGCAAGCGTTCCCTCGCATCACGGCTGTTTGACGCTGAGGGTTTACCGACAGTACAGCGTGACATCGTCAGCAATGGAGTCCTCGAGACATGGATTCTGGATCTGGCCACGGCCCGCAAACTGGGTCTGGAAAGCACCGCAAATGCATCCCGCAGTGTGGCATCGCCTCCGTCGCCGACAACCAGCAACATCACCATGACCCCGGGAACAATCTCGCGCGAGGAGCTTGAGCGCGAGATGGGAACAGGACTGGTTGTGACATCGCTCATTGGTTCAACCATCAATCCAACGACCGGTGACTACTCCCGTGGCGCTTCAGGGTATTGGGTGACCAATGGCCAACCATCCGGACCCGTATCGGAGTTCACGATTGCGGGGAATCTCCGCGAGATGCTGCGGACAATCGTCCCGGCCAATGATGCGGACCCGTTCCGTCGCATACAGGTTCCAAGTCTTCTGGTTGAAGGTCTGACCATCGCGGGCAATTGACAGTTTCCTGCTGCGTCACTGTCTGGCAGTTCCTGAGGAGTTTATGATGCCCAAACGTCTGCATCTTGTCTTTGGTGGCGAACTTGCCGACTCCGAACAGAGCCGTTTCCGCAATCCTGATGATGTGGAGATCATCGGTCTCTATCCGGATTATGACAGCGCCTACGCCGCCTGGAAGGATGTATCACAGAGAACAGTTGACAATGCCATGATCCGGTATTTCATCGCCCATCTGCATCGCCTGCTTGATGAGCAGCAGCCCGGGAGCGCCACCCGGGAAATCGACAGCAATGGCCCTTGACCGCCATGATGCGGGCAGTGTCCGACTGCCATGATCGCACCGGAATTCTGGTATCACAAACCCGGGCGTCGTTCGGCCATTCTTGCGCCTGTTTCCCTGCTCTGGTCATGGGCCACCGCCCTCCGTTTGCGTCGCCGCTCCGGTTTCAAATTTCCTGTACCGGTTGTCTGTGTTGGCAACATCAGTGTTGGCGGCAGCGGCAAGACGCCCGTTGTTATGGCCCTGTCAGAACATCTGCATCAGACCGGTTGGACACCAGGCATCGTCACCCGGGGATACCGGGGCAGGCTTCGCGGGCCGGTTGAAGTCGATGTCCGGGTCCACACGGCGGATGCTGTCGGTGATGAGCCGCTTGTTCTGGCCAGTCAAACCCGAACCTGGAAATCTGTTGATCGCCGTGCCGGGGTCCGGGCAGCAATGCATGCGGGGTCCGACATCATCGTTCTGGATGATGGACATCAGTCCCCATCCCCACCCCGGGATCTTTCCCTTCTGGTTGTCAACGCCCGAACAGGCTTTGGGAACGGTCGGGTCATCCCCGCCGGACCATTACGCGAGACAATCCGGCGGGGACTGGCACGAGCCGATATGCTGATTGTTATCGGACAGCCGGCCACGCGCAATACATTCCTGAAGAGCTGGCGGCATATGATCACGATCCCGGTTCTGACGGGCCGGATTGAAACCCTGCAGACGGGTCTTGATTGGTCCGGGATGCAGGTTTACGGCTTTGCCGGCATTGCGCACCCTGAGAAGTTTCGGCGCAGCCTGCTCGAGACAGGGGCAGAGATCATGAAGTTCAGGCCTCTTGCCGACCACCAGAATCTCGACCGGCGCCTTCTCATGCGTATGGAGGCTGAAGCAGCAGGCCTGGGGGCCCAGCTGGTGACGACGGAGAAAGATGCAGCACGGCTGCCATCAGGCTGGCGTCAGCGGGTCCTGACGCTTCCGGTTCGCTTTCGTATGGACAGCTGGCAGCCTGTCGAGACCCATCTGGCACAATTCCGCAAACGAAAGGCAGGCACTTCGGGCCCCATCCCTCACCCCTCCTGATCGCTCAGTGCCGCATCAAGCACACCGGCGAATTCATCGTAGGGCATGTTGGAGTAGGTCCTGCCATTGATGACAAAGGTGGGCGTGCTGGTGATGTCGTATTCGCGCCTGTTTTTGTCCTCGGCATCCACAAGCAACTCAGCCTTGGCCTCGTCGTAGAAACATGCCCGGAATGCATCATCCGTCACCCCCATTGACAGTGCAATCGAACGCAGACGCTGAACAATCGCGGGCTGTGAATCAAGACGGGACCATTCGTTCTGGGTTGCCAGAATCCTCTCAACCATCGGGAAGAACTTGTCCTGCCCACCACAGCGAGCGGTGATGGAGGCAAAAAGACCCGCCCGGTCCAGATAGACCTCTCTCAGCGTGAAGTGAACTTTACCCGTGTCGATGTAGCCAGCTTTCAGTTTCGGGAAGACATCCCGATGGAATGCTGCGCAATGCGGACAGGTCAGGGATGCATATTCAATGACCTCAACCTGTGCGTCCGGGTTTCCAATCGACATCTCAACAACCCCTGATGCCGCACTGATCTCCTGGGCCCAAACCGGGGATGTGGCTGTCATCAGCATTGCCAGAACCCAAAACCCCATACGTCTTGCCAGACCGTTCTTCATCATGATTTCCTCTTTCTGTTCCGAGCCGCATCATCCTCCGCCAGCATGACAGTGACGCAGAGTTTCATCAGTTCATCACGCACATCACTGTCCGCCACGGGTGCCAGCAGCGACTCACACTTTTCGATGACCTGCACCGGTGGTGCCCGACGACTTGAAGTTCTCGGGGTGTGTTTGGCAAAGTCATCGAATGTCGTCTGGACAATACTGACCTTTTCGACTGCTGCATAGCCACAAACACTGTTCACGCGGTCAATGATGTCTCCGAGGCACATATTGACCCTTTGCGCACAACTCCCCGGAGTCTCCAGATACAATCGATAGCCGGTCTTTCTCCCCACACCTGATTTGATCCGCAGGGGCCGTGTGATGGCTCCAAGTTCAGGGCCAACGACCTCGGCCCATGATGTCTCAAGCAAATCTCCGGGCAGGCCGTTCCCATCGTCCTCAAGGTGACCGACCGGCACCAGGTCGCCAATCCGGCAAAATCGTCCCACCCGACCACCACCGTATTCATCACCCATCTGCATCATACGAGTCAAACGAACGCACTCAGCACCTGACCCCACTACAGTCCCTGCGGTCTTCGGGAAAGACAAATCGTCTTGACCGCCGGACAGGACATGGCTTTCCAGGAGGAAGATGCTGCCCGGTCCGGCACAGGGTGCCGCAGCAGCAAAAATTCCATGACAGGGCATTATGGGGCACCGTCTCTTGTTCCTGCGGTGAATTGCTGCTATGATCACCGCATATTTTGCGGTGATCAATATGTGGATTCATGAGCATCAGAACTGGCCAAACTTCACATGGGATGATGCGGTTCTTAACACCAGGTTGGCGGACCTGTGCCGCAGTCAGGGACGGTTGCTTGGGCGCATGGAAATGCTTGGCTTCGACCTCAATCGTGAAGCGGGTCTGTGCACATTAACCAATGATGCTGTCAAATCTTCGGCAATTGAGGGTGTGCACCTGAACCCGGAGGAGGTTCGCTCTTCAATTGCCCGGAGGCTGGGGATTGACATTGCGGGTCTGACTGTGACCAGTCGGGATGTCGAGGGAATCGTTGAGATTGTGCTGGATGCGACACAGGAGTCTTCCAGGCCATTGACAAAAGATCGTCTGCTTGACTGGCATGCTGCGCTGTTTCCCACAGGGCGGAATGGTCTGCAGAAAATCACAGTTGGCAACTGGCGAACGCTCGAGTCAGGACCCATGCGGGTTGTTTCCGGGCCTTATGGAAACGAAACCGTTCACTTCGAAGCACCCCGTGCTGATCGGGTCGCCATGGAAATGGAGGCATTCCTCAACTGGATTGAGGGTAGGGATGACAATGATCCCGTGATACGCGCTGGCATTGCCCATCTCTGGTTTGTAACCATTCATCCGTTTGATGATGGGAACGGGCGGATTGCGCGGGCCATTGGCGATATGATGCTGGCTCGTGCAGATGGAACGCAAGATCGTTTTTACAGCCTGTCATCCCAAATTGAGAAGGAACGCAAGCACTATTATGATCATCTTGAGAAACAACAGCGTTCAACACCGGACATCTCAGTCTGGCTATCATGGTTTCTGGGCTGTCTTGGCAGGGCGATCACGAATGCCGAAACAGCCCTTGGCAATATTCTCTTCAAGGCGCAGATGTGGGAAATCATCAATCAAGGGCCAGTGAACCACCGCCAGCGCCTGATTATAAACCGGATGCTCGAGGACGGTTTTTGCGGGTTCATGAGCA
>JAPOSK010000148.1 GCA_026709725.1 Paracoccaceae bacterium
CCGGGTCGCAGCAGACGACAGGTACCCCGGTGGAGGGACAGCCAAGCGGCCTTCAGGCACAGGGTGATGGTTTTCAATCGCTGGAAACCTTTGTCGGCCATGGAAGTTTTCGGTAGAATTCCCGCACTTTTCCAAAACAGGCTTCAAAATCCGGCAGAGTCCCTGTCTCCAGACGGATGTCATCCCATTCAGCCTGTGCTTTCTCTTTGATTATCGTGTCGTCGATGGAATCGATGTCGGGTGATGGTTGCAGGCGTGGATAACACTTCTTGAGGAGTGAATTGAGAATGTCGGCACGTTCTTCATCGCCAAAGCCAAACCTGTCCAACAGAAAATGGATGTCATAAACATCCTGCCTTCTTCCTCTCCTGCTCCGGACCGCCTGCTGCAAAAGGGCGCGGATCTTCTCGGCGATCACGTCTGTCAGACTGTAGGCATAAAGCTCCAGGCCGCCGATGTCGAGAACTTCGACCGATGTGATATCCGGCTCATTGAATGAGATTCGACCTTAAGTGGTTTCGAGCCCCGGGAGCCACCCGACAAAACATGTTCAATTTTGACTTCCAGTGCGGGGTAATCGGCTTCTTCGAATCTGTCAGAGAGTGGCTTTGGCTTCTTCTCGACCCTGTGCACATGAGTTTGTGTCCCAGCGTATCCAAGCTCTGCGGCCGATGCCGGAAGAAGCCGATTCAATACCATCTCGATCTGCACATCAATGTCGGAGTCCGGTGGAAAACCGGCCGTGAAATCGACATCATCCGTCATGCGCCGATTGTTGTAGACCAGTCCGAGAAGGATTCCCCCCTTCAGGTACAGGGTATGATCATGGCGCATTTTTGCAATGGCGGCCAGCGTGATGTGTGTCGCCCGATGATGATGAGTCACGACTGGATCATTGGACTTGCTGTCTGCCCATGCCGCAACATCAATGACTGTCGGTTCCTTCCCACACATTAAGGGATATCATCCATCTATCTGACCAGATCGGGGCGTACGGACGGGCCGGATCAAGGACACGACTGCCGCCGCGGCGGGCGAGGTTTTGCCACACGGCCACGCGGGAATCTCTGATGCCAAGCCTCTCCTCGATAATATAGCCTGCTCGGCATTTGACAATGGGGTCAGCGGTATCGACGGTTGTAATGATGGAATCCAGATAGACAGCGGCATGTTCCTCCCAGACATCGAGAACGTGATTCATCCCTCCGCAGAGTGCGGGACGCCGCAGTGTATCCAGGAATGTCTGGCCAATTGTTGACACTCTTGCAAACCCGGAGCGGTCACTGACCGATTGACCAGCGTGGCGGCTTCTGTGGAGTTTGACAGGTCGACCGCGGACAGTGGGCGGATGCGCGATGTTGTTCAGTCGGAAGGGCCCCATCTCCCGGTGGGCCGGGCGGTGCCGCCGGGGAATTCCGTCATCGCCTTTGGCCATTGCGGTGGCTGCCATTGCGGTGACGGTTTTTTCATCAGGCCGCGATATCATCAGTGCATGGGGGATCCGATCCGTCAGTCTCCACCGCTGCATGGCTGACAGGTAGGCAATGTGGCAGAACTGGTCAATCAAGCACACAATGCCATCGGCCGGCGAATCTGGAATGGCCAGGACGCGGTAATGGCGCGGACCGCCTCCCGGGATCGGCAGAGGCGGCGGCGGGTGATCCCGCCGGGGGCGTGGCATCGGCATCCGA
The DNA here is from genome assembly GCA_026709725.1 of Paracoccaceae bacterium. Classification (GTDB taxonomy): domain Bacteria; phylum Pseudomonadota; class Alphaproteobacteria; order Rhodobacterales; family Rhodobacteraceae; genus MPNP01. Next base: position 1,692 of record JAPOSK010000148.1, read on the forward strand.
CTGTGGGACAGATGGTGTCATGGTGCTGCTTCCCTTCAGGGTTTCAGGACACCCCGGGCCCCACAGCTCAGGGAGAGGTAGCACCCCCCTGATTCAGGGTTTCAACAGAGAGCGGGACAATCCCCTTGGCAGCGGGCGGCATCAACGTCAACCCCGGCCATTTCCCGCCGAACTGCGAAGTTATTCACCTGATGTGCACGCCGAGGTTCAGGCCGGCGGACGCACGCCTGGTCGACTGACGAACTTGCGTCTCCCTTTCGCGCCTACGGGCAGGGGGCGGTCATGGCCGCCCTTGGGCGTGTTGGGCCATGACTGGTCAGCTGGACGCTGAAACACACTGGTTGGCGCCGGCGTCCCAACGTCTGTCCGTCTGCTGGTACTTGCACTGGAAGCACTGCCTCATCAAGCTCCATGACGTTTCCGCCCCGCATCCCGAGCCCTGTGGCTGGAATACGGGCGCGGGCGGGCTGGGATCGGCGGGGGTCCTGAATCCGGCAACGGTGAATGGATAGTTATACCAAAAAGCACCGCTTTTAGAAGAGTATATCGCCATGCAGTAATGTCTGTTTGGATGCGTTCTCAACGTCTGCTGCCATGCAATAAGAGGATTGTTTCCTTTCATTCCATTTAACGTTGATCGAAACAACCCAGTCGAGCCTCCGCTGCAATTCGTGTAATTGCTGATTTCACCGTATTGAATGGTGTACGGTGGGGTTATTTCGCAGTCATCGTCATCACCTGGCCTTACTTCGCATTGTTTAATCGCGTTCTCAATCGCTCGCGTCAAGTCCACTGAATAGGTAACCAACCATTCCCGGTTGGCGTTGATCGTTACCGCTGTCGGCATGGTAAAGCCCACCCCAAGCCATGTCTGAATCGTCCCGGTGGTCTGCGCCCATCCCGGCGCTGCCGTCAGCGCTGCCACCAGCACGGCGGCGGTCAGTGTTGTGGCATTGGGGGGGGATCAATCGTGGCATTGGGCATCTCCTTCTGTGGCGGCCCGTCGGCCCGGAAGGCGCGACCGGCGGGCGGATCATGTTATGGGGCGAGTCTATACACAACACATGCGGGGAGTCCAACAATTGGTCTATCCCAAATCCGCCGAATCCGCCGCTTGGGCCCGGTGTTCCCAAATTCCCGCCCCTGCCGCCCCCCTGCGCCGGCACATGAGGAGTGTCACGCCCACCGCAGGGTAGCAGCGGGCGACCGGTATCCCGGGAGATGCCCCGCCCGGGGTCTTCCCGGACGGACCCCGGAGGCGGCACCTCGTCACCGTTGGGCGTGACGGCGGTGCCATCGCATGGGATGGTGAAGGAGAGAGCGGTTGTGTGTCGCATGACATTCACCCGGTGGGTTGACGGTGATCCGATGAATCCTGCACTGATACGGGGGCGGATTCAGGGATTGACCGGGTCTTTCACTGGTTTTTGATCGCGGATGCGGGCAATGTGCCGGTGATTGTCAGAGAATGTTAATAAAAGCCAGATATATAAGACCCGCTCCCGTTGGTGGTTTCGTTACCTGTCTGCGGGTTCTTTGAGTCGGCAATGCGATCATGGGTTATACAGTCCGGTGGCTTTGTGGAGGGGCAATTGTGGTGCAGGGGGAAGCAATTTGAACATTGCAAATCTTCCATAAGACAGTATAAATGCAAGATATAATTGCACGAAAACACCGAAAACACCACAAACGGCTTGAGGAGGCTTTGGCGATGAAGCTGGTGCTGTCCTTCTTGGGCCGCGTCAGGTCGGCAAGACCACCCCTGCGCAGGACATCGCAGAGGTCCATGAATCAGTTTATCTCGACATGGAGCGGTGGTCCGATCGTCAGATTCTGGATGAACCAGAACTTTATCTTGATGCGCAGGCCGGAAAATTGGTGGTGATTGACGGGGTCCAGTTCTTGCCGGCAGTTATTGCCGGATCTCTTTGGATTCGTGCGAGAACAGATTGACCGACGGTGCAGGGCTGGACATCGGGTGGGTCAATTTCTGCTTCTGGAATCGGCCTCGAATACGCTCTTGGAGCAAAGTGCCGGATCGCTGGCAGGGCGTGTCATCCATCATGAACTCACGCCGTTCAGTTTGGACGAGGTTGGGCAGAACAATCTGCAGGTTCTGTGGCTGCGTGGCGGCTTTCCTGACAGTTTTCTTGCCAAAACGGATCGTGTGAGTCTGGTTTGGCACGAAGAGTTCATTCTGCACCTGTCTGCAATGTGACATCCCGGCGGAAACGCTGAGGAGGTTTTGGACGATGATTGCCCATGAACAGGGCGGTCTGCTAAACGCAGCGAAGTTCGCGGCGGGACTTGGAATCTCTGGCCAGAGTGTTGCGCGTTATCTTGATCTGCTCGCTGATCTCATGCTGGTTCGGCGTTTGCCGCCCTGGCATGCCAATGTTGGCAAGCGGTTGGTGAAATCACTCAGGGTCTATATTCGTGATGCTGGCCTGGCTCATGCGCTCCCCGGTATCGGGACAATGGAAATGCTTCCGGGTCATCCGGTGGTGGGCGGTTCATGGGAGGGCTTTTGCATTGAAAACCTTATTGCCGCTGCACCGCATGGGACTGAAGCCGGCTTTATCGCTCTGCTGCCGGGGCCGAGATCGATTTGATCCTCAGACTGCCCGATGGGGTGTCCCGGGCAATCGAAATCAAGCGCACGACCAGTCCAAAAGTCACGCGCGGCTTCCATATTGCTGCCGAGGGACTTGGGGCTGCCAGACGCATTACGGTTTATGCATCGGACCGGGACGTGCCAGTGCAGAAAGGAGTCGATGCGCTGCCTCTGGCCTCCTCTGTTGATCTGTTGCGCGGCAGGGACCCTGCGTAATCGCCCAATGCAGTGATCACAAAGACCGGCAGTGATCACAAAGACCGGCGTTCGGTGATCAATTCCAGGCAGATGTTTTGTCCCAGGGAATCGGCGATCTCGCAGCAATGATCCCGTATCAGCCGGGGATGTCGAGAGTTTTAACCCTGCCAGTGGTGTGGCAGATGCTCTTGAAGCGCCTGAATCCGGAATTGTTGCCTGCAGGCAGAGATCCGGTTGTTGAGAACGCTGCGAGTGGGGTTGTGGAGGTGCAGAACCGGGAGGCAGGGGCGAATGGCATCAGGATCAGATGCCGACTGCCCGGATTTCTGCTCTGCAGGCATTTGAGGCGGAATACGATTTGGCATAAGGGCGGTTGCGGCTGGTGGCGCTGAATCGGGAAATAAAGGGGGAAGAATGGCGGGCCCACGGACTCTCTATGACAAGATCTGGGATGACCATCTGGTTCATCAATCAGAGGATGGCACGTGCCTGCTGTATATCGACAGGCACCTGGTGCACGAGGTGACCAGCCCGCAGGCCTTCGAGGGCCTGCGTCTGGCAGGGCGGAAAGTCCGTGCGCCCGAGAAGACGATTGCCGTCCCCGATCACAATATCCCCACCGATCTCGACCGTGCCAGGGGGATTGCCAACGAGGAAAGCCGCATTCAGGTCGAGGAGCTTGACCGCAATGCCAGAGAATTCGGTATCGTCTATTACGATGTCAGCGACATCCGCCAGGGAATTGTTCATATCATTGGTCCCGAGCAGGGGTGGACCCAGCCCGGAATGACCATTGTGTGCGGTGACAGCCATACGGCCACGCATGGAGCCTTTGGGGCACTGGCACATGGTATCGGCACCAGTGAGGTCGAGCATGTGCTTGCTACGCAGACACTGATCCAGAAGAAGTCCGGCAATATGAAGGTCGAGGTCACCGGTGCGCTGGGATTCGGTGTTGCGGCCAAGGATCTGGCATTGTCAATTATCGGTCACACCGGCACTGCCGGGGCGACGGGTCATGTGATCGAGTATTGTGGTGAGGCGATCCGTTCGCTCACAATGGAAGGCCGCATGACCGTTTGCAACATGGCGATAGAGGGTGGTGCCCGGGCCGGACTCATCGCTCCGGATGACAGGACATTCGATTATGTCCGTTCCCGGCCGCATGCACCGAAAGCGGGTGCGTTCGAGTTGGCTCTGGCCTATTGGCAGACCCTGGCAAGCGACGATGGGGCCCATTTTGACAAAATCGTGACTCTGGACGCTTCGATGATTGAGCCGGTCGTCACCTGGGGAACCAGTCCCGAGGATGTTCTGCCCATCAGTGGTGTTGTCCCCCATCCCAATGACTTTGAGGGATCAAAGGCTGTGGCTGTTCGGCGCAGCCTTGATTACATGGGACTTGAGCCCGGCACCCGGCTGAAGGACATTCCCGTCGACACGGTCTTCATCGGCTCGTGCACCAACGGTCGGATTGAGGATTTGCGAGAGGTTGCCCGGGTCATGGCCGGGCGTCGGGTCAAGGACGGAATGCGGGCCATGATTGTCCCCGGATCCGGCCTTGTCCGCATGCAGGCCGAAGATGAAGGCATTGCCGGTCAGCTGGTCGAGGCCGGCTTTGAATGGCGCCTGGCTGGCTGCTCAATGTGTCTTGGCATGAATCCCGATCAGCTCGCGCCGGGTGAACGCTGCGCATCCACCTCAAATCGCAATTTTGAGGGTCGCCAGGGCCGGGGCGGGCGGACCCATCTCGTCAGCCCGGCGATGGCTGCTGCTGCCGCTGTGACCGGTCGGTTGAGCGATGTGCGGGAGTTCCTCTGAGCGGGGTCCGGGTGATGGAGGTTCAATCATGAATAAATTCGAGTCATTCGCCGGGTTGGCGGCACCGGTGCCACTGATGAATATCGACACGGACATGATCATTCCGAAGCAGTTCCTGAAGACGATCAAGCGAACCGGTCTTGGCTCCAGCCTGTTCTATGAAATGCGCTATGATCTTGATGGGAAAGAGAAACCGGACTTCATCCTGAACCGGCCTCCATGGAATGATGCCGAGATTCTCATCACTGGTGAAAACTTCGGCTGCGGCTCATCACGCGAGCATGCTCCCTGGGCCCTGATGGATTTCGGCATCCGCTGCGTCATCGCGACCAGCTTTGCCGATATCTTTTACAGCAACTGCTTCAAGAATGGCATTCTTCCCATCAGTTTGCCTGAGGATGCTGTCGAATCGCTCATGGCCCTCTCCGGGGTCGGTGACAATGCCCGCATCACAGTTGATCTTGAAAACCAGCAGGTCATCGCACCGGATGGGACAAGCCATTCCTTCGAGATTGATCCCTTCAAGAAGAAATGTCTGCTGGAAGGTCTGGATGATATCGCTCTCACTCTGGAGAAAGCTTCTGCCATTGATGTTTTCGAAAACGATCGCAAACTGACCCGCCCCTGGCTGTAATCGACCTGCAAGCCGCGACGACAGAGCGTCGTTGCCGGTCTGTGAGATGCCCGGTGCGTCAGCCAAGGGAGGGCGGGGCGGCTGACAGCATCAGGCTTCCGGCGACAATGTCCTCCCGTCCCCGGCAGCAGTAAGGGGCGATAAGGGGCCATGCCAGTCAGCGTGGTCCATGCCATTCCGACCCGCACCGCTCAATGCATGGTGTGGGGTTGCCCTGTCGCTGGGCAAGGCGGGCGGGTGTCCTGTGAACGACACAGTTCCGGATTTGTGATCAGGTGGAGTCTGGTCCGTCAGGCAGGACCGGGTCGCATGTTTTCGGGGAGATAGGTTGCGAGTTCCGGGAAGAAAATCAGCACGAAGACCATGAGCACCATAATGGCGAACATGGGCAGGGCGGTTTTGGCAATATAGCCCATGTCATGCCCGGTCAGGCCCTGCATGACGAAGAGATTGAAGCCGATGGGCGGCGTGATCTGGGCCATTTCGACCACAATGACAATAAAGATGCCAAACCAGATGATATCGATCCCCTCGGCCCGGATCATCGGTTCAACGATGGCCATTGTCAGGACCACCGAGGAAATTCCATCCAGAAAACAGCCCAGGATGATGTAGAAGATCATCAAGGCGATGAGCAATTGAAAGCGCGAGAGATCCCAGGCATCAATCCAGCCGGCCAGTGCCTTGGGCAGACCGGTGAAGCCCATTGCCAGTGAGAGGGCAGCGGCACCGGCAAGGATGAGGGCAATCATCGCCGAGGTCCGGGTGGCCCCAAGAAGGCTCTCGATAAATGTTCGCCAGGTCAGTGACCCTTGACTGGCCGCCATAAGCAGGGAGCCGATGACGCCGAAGGATGCAGCTTCTGTTGCGGTGGCGAAACCAAGATACAGTGAGCCGATGATCACGGCAATCAGCAGCAGAACCGGTATGAGAAAACGTGACTCGCGCATTTTTTCACGCAAGGGCAGCCGGGCGCTGATATCCGGGACCTCACCCGGCCTGACAGCCGACCAGAGGGCCACATAGGCCATGAACATGGCCGCGAGCGTGAGACCCGGCAGGATGCCGGCAATGAAGAGCTTGGTGATTGATTCATTGATGGTGACCCCGTAGACAATCAGGGTCAGGGATGGCGGGATCATGAGCCCGAGTGTCGCGGCGCCGGTCAGGGTCCCGATAATCATGTATTCGGGGTATTTCCGTGCGCGCAATTCAGGGATGGCCATCTTGCCCACGGTTGTCAGCGTGGCTGCCGATGAGCCGGAGACTGCGGCAAAAACCGTGCAGCCGACAATGTTTGTGTGGATCAGGCCGCCGGGCAGGCCCCGCATCCACGGCGAGAGGCCCCGGAACATGTCCTCGGACAGCCGGGTCCGATAGAGGATCTCCCCCATCCAGATGAAGAGCGGGAGGGCGGTGAGGGTCCAGCTGCTGGATGCCGACCAGATTGTCGTGAGCATGGCATCGCCAGCCGGACGGCTGGTGAAGAGTTCAAGGCCGATATAGGCAACACCAAACAGTGCCAGACCAACCCAGACCCCGGTTCCCAGCAGCAGGAAGAGAACAAGAAGAAAAATCAGGGTAAGGTTGATTTCTTCCATGGTTCAGCCTGTGTCCTCCTCAACTGTCCGCGCGATGGCGAAATGGTCGCCGACGAACAGGACACGAACAAGATTGTCGATCAGGGCAATTGACAGGATGGCTGCACCGATGGCCATGGCCATCTGGGGGATCCAGAGTGGTGTCGCATCAAGACCCTGTGACTTGTCGCCGAGAAGGAATGACAGATGAGTCGTCTTGATTGCATAATAGGTCCAGTAGCAGCTGAGGACGGATGCAATCACGAAACACCAGATTTCGCAGTAGCGCCGATAGCGGCCCAGCGAGCTCAGGAGCAGATTGACACGAATGTGGGCACCATGGTTCAGGGCATAGGCAAAGGCAAAGAATGACGAGGCGGCCATGAAATATCCTGCATAATCGGGGGTTCCCGGCAGCATTTCACCTGTCCAGCGAGCCAGCATCTGCATGACGATCAGGACCAGGATGACGATCAGACAGACTGCCGCAACATAGCCGGAGTAGCGGTACAGGCCATCAAGGAAGGACCGGAGCGGCTGCAACAGTCTCAGTCGATCCTCATCAATAACCATCCGTTCCCCTTCGATGCGGTCCAAGGCAGCGGGTCACACCCCCTGCCCTGGTTGTGATTGCGGTTTTCCGCTTATTGCATGGCCCTGAAACTGTCAACAATTTCCTGACCAACGGCTCCCGCATTTTCAAGCCATTCGGCTGTCATGATTTCGCCAAATCCCCTGAGCTCATTCGTCATCTGATCTGAAGCCCTGCCAACCGACATGCCGTTTCTGGCCAACTCACTCAGAGTGAACTGGGTGTAGTGCCGCGAACGGGCGTTGCCGGCATATTCGGCGAGTGCCGCACAGCCATTGACGACATTCCTGATCTCGTCGGACAGACCATTCCAGCTCCCCATGTTCACGAAGACATAGTTCCGCGGAAGCCATGCATCGACTTCATAAAAATGAGTCAGACTTTCCCAGACCTTGCGATCATAGCCGGTTGAACCGGATGAGATCATGGAATCAGCCACGCCGGTAGCAAAGGCCTGCGAGATTTCGGCGGCCTCGATCTGAACCGGAATCATCCCGGCCAGCTCGGCAATCCGTGCCGTGGCGCTGTTGTATGACCGGAACTTCACTCCCTCCATATCGGCTACGCTGTTGACTTCCTTCTTGAAATACAATCCCTGTGGTGGCCAGGGGACAGCATAAAGAAGGTGGAGTCCCTCATCAGCCATCGTCTTTGTCAGGACGGGTTTGGCGGCCTGCCAGAGTTTTTCCGAGTCTTCAAAGGATGTGGCCAGAAACGGGATCGAGTCAAAGCCGTACAGAATATTGTCGTTCTGGTGGGCGGACATCAACCGCTCGCCGATCTGTGTCTGGCCTGTGCGCACGGCGCGATAGATTTCGTTGCCCTTGAACAGGGACCCGCCCGGATGGGTCTCAATTTCAAGCTCGCCGCCTGTGCCGGTTGTGACACATTGGGCAAATTCGGCCCCGGTCTCACTGTGAAAGTTTGATGCAGCATAGCCCATGGGCATATCCCACTTGTCTGCTGCAGCGGCACCGAGTGCCATCGCCATCGCCCCGAAGGCTGTCAGGGTGAATAATCTCATGGATTCCTCTCCTATCTGATCTGATTCAACTGCCCCTATACACCATTTGTCCCGAAACGTAACGGATGAAATGGTTCAAGATCAATGATGTCCTGTCCATGGGCGATCAGATTGGCAATAATCCGCCCGGTTTTCGGTCCGGATGTCAGGCCGATATGATGATGACCAAAGGCCGTGTAGATCCCCGTCGAGCGGATTTCACCCAAAAACGGCAGGCTGTCTGTTGGCGCCGGCCTGTGCCCGAGCCACTCCTGGTCATCTGATGCCGCAAAGTCAGGATAAATCATGCCGAGATGATTCCGAAGCAGTTTGAGCGGCTTGCGAGACGGTCCGGGCGTGAGTCCGCCAAACTCGATCACACCTGCACATCGCAGCCCGTTGCTCATCGGAGAAAGAACAAACTTGCCGGCCGAGTACATGATCGGAATACGGGGAGTCCGCGATGGCTCCCTGAACTCGATATGATACCCCCGCTCTGTCTGCATGGGCACACGGACACCAAGCGGCTCAAGCAATCCCCGCGACCAGACCCCGGTCGCCATGACGACGTTTGCGCACTCAATCAGACCGGCATTGGTGACGACAGAACGGACCCGGTCAGACTCGAGCACCAGCGTCTCTACAGTGGCCCTGACAATCCGGCCGCCACAGGCCTCAACCTCGCATGCCAGGTCCTTGATGTAGCCACCGGGGTCGAGAATGAATCCATGCCGGTCCATAACCGCCAGGAACCCGACAGCATCACTGACACCCGGCATGTAGTCCTGGATCGCATCACCCGTGATTTCCTGTGGTACAAACCCCGCCCTCTTTCGGCAGGACCAGGCGAATTCATCCTTTCGATAGGCATCGCGGGATGGATAGGCATAGGCGTAGTCCCATTTGGTCAGTCGATGCTCGGCACGCGTACCGCCGGCCAGATCCATATGCTGGGCGAGACTGTCGGTCACAATGGTGGATAATGCCCCGGTAATGCGTCGGGATTCATCTCCCGTTGCATGGCTGAGATAGCGCATCAGCCATGGCATGATCCCGGGAACACGATGCCAGATGACAAAAAGTGGTGATGCAGGGTTCAGAAGCATCCTCGGAATTTTTGTGACAAGTCCCGGGACAGTGACCGGCAGGATTGATGATGCCGCCAGAACGCCAGCGTTGCCGAATGATGTTCCCTCACCCGGTGCGCTGCGGTCAATCAGCATGACAGTATGGCCCAGCCTTTGCAGCCAGAGAGCTGTTGAGACGCCGGCAATGCCGGCACCAATGATGACAGTGGGCCCATCAGACATGCGGGCGGCGCCCCATCACCGGCGTCTCCGCATCAGCCCATCCACCGGCGGACAGGGGCACGGGTTTCCTCAAGCGGCTGACAGATGACTTCAACCAGGGCGGGCCCATCCAGCCCGGCGGCCTCTCTGAGGACCGGGTCCAGGTCATGAGGGGCCTCAACCCGCCATGATGGCATACCATAAGCACGGGCAATTTCGGCATGGTTGGAGCGCGAAAAGTCAACATTGTGGTAGCGCGCTCCACACTCATCATGCTGGCTGGCCTTGATCCAGCCAAAACTGCTGTTGTTCAGCACGATGATGAGCAGGGGGATTTCATAGCGCATGACCGTTTCCAGTTCACCGCAGGCAAATCCAAAACTGCCGTCACCCATGATTGCAACGATCTTGCGCTCCGGTTGGCCATACCATGCGCCCATTGCCGCTCCGAGCGAATACCCCAGCGCGCCATGCGCCCGATTGGTCAAAAAGTATCGACCGGCCCGTGGCAGACGATAATACGCAGCAATATAGGGACAGGATGTTCCCGGATCGGAGACCAGGACAGCATTGTCCGGCAGGATATCCTGCATGATGGTGATGAGCAGCTCCGGTCGGATGGGTGTTTCCATCCGGGCTGCAATCGCATCAAATTCCGCAAACTTGCGCTGGTGGGCTGCTGCGACCAGTCCTGTCCCACCCATTGTCGGGTGTGATGATTTTGACATCAAAATCATGTTGAGCTCAGCCAGAGCCAGCTTCAGGTCGGCCACCACCCCGATCTCAACCGGGTAATTCGCCCCGATAACCGCCGGGTTCGAGTCGATGTGGATGATTCGCGTTGAGGGTGACGGGGCCTCCCAGCGCGAGGTGACGGTGGATCCGGCCCGGCAGCCGAGGAAGACAACCAGATCCGCCCCGGCCAGCACCTCCCAGGTTGCATCCGTTCCACCGTTTGATCCGACCACCCCCAGTGCAAGCGGATGCTGATCGGACAGACTCCCCTTGCCCGAGAGTGAGGTGCCCACACCGATATCAAGCTGCGATGCCAGGGTCTCAAGTTCAGCACAGGCATTCGCAGCAATGACACCACCACCACATACGACGAGGGGCTGTTCGGCAGCGAGGATGGCATCAACAACACGCGCACAGGAACCAGGCGCGGGTGCAGACCGCCAGCTCGGAAACACTGCATGTGTACGGTCGCCCCAGACATCATCCGGACAAACCGGGTCATATTGAATGTCATAGGGGACACCAAGATGGGCGGAACCGGGGGTTCCCGATGCCATGTGCCGGAAGGCGGCCCGGAACATGCGGGGGATGTGATCTGCCGTACGAATGACTGCATTCCACTTGGTCAGGGGCTGCATCAACCTGTCCTGGTCCACCTCGGTCAGGGGGTATTTTCCGTAGGAGGCGACTGAAATGTCGGTTGTGATTCCGAGGACCGCCACCGATGAATCATTCGCTTCAATCAGACCCGGGAGAATATAGGTCGCCCCACCACCCGATGGGCCTTCGCAAACACCAATCCTGCCGGTGAGGCGTGCATAGCCATCGGCCATATAGGC
>JAPOSK010000076.1 GCA_026709725.1 Paracoccaceae bacterium
GGGCGGGGCCGGGCGGCGCCGGTGCGGGAAGAGGGCGCGGACGTCAGGCCCCTGCGCAGGGGCCCATGCCGTCATCTTCATGCTGGGGCTTTTTGCGGTGCCAGGCGATCCGGGCGGAGCAGGAGCGGCAGGCGCGGGCCCGGCAGCGCCGCCTGCGTCTCTAGGGCCCCCACCCACAGACGGACCGGGAGAGGCCCGCCCCGGGCAGGGTGCGGTGCATCCTGCGTGCGGACAGGGCGCCGCTTGGATGGCTTTCGGGTCCCGAATGGAGCTGATGGGGAGCTGATGGGGATCTGATCCTGACCGCCGGGGGCGGAATCAGGGGCAGGGCGGGGTCATCGCGGTGCGGGGTTTTGGGTGTTGGCTTGAAAAAAGTGGGGGTCTCTGGCAGGCACTATCTATATGAAATTGACCACTAGCGTTCGAGGTTATAGAGAGATGCTGCGCAGCAGTTTCCACTGAAACTTCACAGGATGGTGCAGATTGAACCCGCGCTGGCTCGTCGCTGTTCGAAGGCAGATGTGGCTATCGCGAGTATCGCTTGATGGTGACAAGCGACTTGATGGCGGGAGCCCAAGACAATTGAAGCAGATGACCGTTACCAACATAAGCCAGATCCAGGACCGTATGCAGGTCGCACTCAATCTTCCTAACGGTGCACGATTCTATCGTTGTGCCTTGCAGGTCAATCCGTTCGCCTATCTCGAGAGACACAACAAGCCTACACCATTCAAGTCCGAAGACGAATACAACGACGCTATTATCAAGGCCTGCATTGAAATCGGGATTGAGGTCATCGCAGTCACAGATCATTACCGCGTCACGTCCTCGGCAAGTCTTGTCCATGCTGCACGAAACGCAAATCTCTATGCATTCAGTGGTTTTGAGGCTGTCACGAAGGACGGCATTCATTTCCTGTGTTTGTTTGATCCTGATAAGGACAGAGATCTGGAACGTTTTATCGGGGATTGTGGCATTCACGGCACCGATCAACCGTCACCGACCGGCAGCAAGGATTCCATTGAACTGCTTGTCGCTGCGAAGGGCTGGGGTGCAGTTTGCATCGCCGCTCATGTTGCGTCCGACGGTGGATTGTTGAGGAAGCTCTCGGGACAATCGAGAGTCAATGTCTGGACCGATCCCAACCTTCTTGCCTGCGCACTCCCCGGTCCGATCAATGAGACACCATATGGGATCAAGCATATCCTCAAAAACAAGGATGCCGAGTATAAGCGTACCCGCCCGCCCGCGATTTTGAACGCCTCGGATGTCAGTGACCCCAGCAAACTTAAGGAAGATGCAGCGTCCTGCTTTATCAAGATGTCTACCGTTTCAATCGAAGGGTTCAGGCAGGCTTTCCTCGACCCGGATTCCAGGGTCAGGCTACACAGCGATCCGGCACTTGAACCGCATGCCGAATTTCTTGCGATGACCTGGGAGGGTGGATTTTTGCACGACACCGCCGTGCATTTCAATGAGAACCTGAATGTGCTTGTAGGCGGACGGGGCACCGGCAAATCAACGATGATCGAAAGTATGCGCTACGTGCTTGGACTCGATCCTCTTGGCGAGGAAGCACGAAAGGCCCATGAAGGGATAATAAAAAATGTTCTGCAATCGGGCACGAAAGTCTCGTTGCTTGTGCAATCGCACAAGCCGTCCGAACATCGTTACATGATCGAGAGATCGGTACCAAATCCACCCGTCGTGAAGGATGAAGCGGGGGAAGTTCTGAACCTGGCGCCAAGCGACATAATACCGGGAGTCGAACTCTTCGGACAGCACGAAATATCCGAACTTGCGAAAAGTCCCAAGAAACGTACGCTTTTGCTTGAGCGATTCATTGAGTGCGATCCGACGCTTCCGGGGCGAAAAACAAAGGTACGTCTTGAACTTGAACGATCGCGTAGTCGCATTGTGGAGGTTCGCCGTGAAATGACTCGTCTTGACGAGCGACTTGCCGCGCTGCCCGGGCTCGAAGAGACACAAATACGATTTCAGCAGGCCGGGCTTGAAGAACGCCTGAAAGAAAGAAGCCAGCTCATCCGCGAGGAGCGACTGTTCTTGACTCTGGGTGAACGGATTGACCAGTACCGCACCATTCACAGTGAACTTGCCGAAGGATTGCCTGTCGATACAGCGTTCGTTTCTAGCAGAGCCCTTGAAGGGTTGCCGAATTCCCAAATTCTTTCCACAATCGAGGAAATACTGATGGCGCTCAGTGAAAAACTGATGGCGCTCAGTGAACAGTTCGGCAAGAGTCTTGCCGAAGCCGATCACTTAATCACAAATGCAAAGGTGCATTGGGGCCAGCAAAAGACCGTAATTGAGGAAACCTATGAAAGGCTTCTGCGGGAACTCCAGAAATCAAAGATTGATGGCGCCGAATTCATTCGGCTGCGTCAACAAATTGAGGAGCTGCGGCCCTTAAACGACCGAATGGAAAGCCTCAAGCGAGATCTGGAAGTGCATGAGGCCCAGCGCCGTAACCTGCTCGCGGAGTGGGATGATGTCAAGGCATCAGAATACAGACAGGTTGAAGCCGCCGCTAAACTGGTATCCCGGAAACTGCGTGACAGGATTCAAGTCAGGGTCACGATGTCGGGTGACCGAGACCCGCTTGAAAAGCTGTTGCGAGAGGTCGGGGGTAATCTTGCAGCTGCCCTGGACCGCCTTCGGGAGCATGATCAACTGTCCCTGCGGGAACTTGCCAAGACTTGCCGGGAGGGCAGGGATTCGCTGATGGCACGCTACAGATTGCCGTCCGGTGCGGCTGAACGGATCGCACAGGCCGATTTGGATTTGTTCATGCGTATCGAGGAATTGGAACTGCCTCCGACTACGGAAATCGAATTAAACACGGCTCCCAACGGAGAACCGGCAAATTGGCAGACACTTCAAGAACTTTCGGCCGGTCAAATGGCAACGGCCGTCCTGTTGCTACTACTGCTGGAATCCGATGCGCCTCTTATAGTTGATCAGCCTGAGGATGACCTTGACAACCGCTTCATCACAGAGAGCGTGGTTCCGATCATGCGGCAGGAAAAGCGACGACGTCAATTTATCTTCTCGACGCACAACGCCAATATCCCGGTCCTTGGCGATGCGGAACTCATCTTGGGTCTTGCTGCAATAGGTGTAGCAATGGAGGGTCAGGAACGAATGGTGCAGGACCATATGGCCTCCATCGACTCCGGGCCCGTGCGTGAATTGGTTGAGGAGATCCTCGAAGGTGGCAAAGCAGCTTTTGAGATGCGCCGCTCCAAGTACGGGTTCTGAGACATGACGATACGCAACGAATTGCTTGAAATCCTTGTAAGCGGCGAAAACTCCGGTGTGGAATTTAAAAGGGATGATCTGAGCACCCAGGATCTCGCGAAGGAACTGGTTGCCTTCTCAAACCTTGCGGGTGGCATCGTGCTTCTCGGGGTCGAAGATGATGGATCAGTCACGGGTTTAACTCGGGATAATCTCGAGGAATGGGTAATGAATGTTTGCCGCGATAAGATAAGACCAGAAATTGTTCCATTCTTTGAGATAGTTCGCGATGTTAAGGATGGCAACGACATCGCCATCGTCCGCGTGACTCCTGGCTACGATGTGCATGGGGTCTGGCATCATAGTACCAAGAGGTATCTGATGCGTGTCGGCACACAGAGCAGGGAAGCAAGTCAAGAGGAACTTGCACGTTTGTTTCAAAGGAGAGGGGCGGTACGCACTGAATTGCGGCCCGTGTCGGGAACCACGCAAGCCAATCTGGACCGGCGGCGGTTACGCAACTATTTCCATGACATCCGCCAGCAAGATATTCCGGCCAACGAAGACGAGGAATCGTGGCAATCACTTCTCTTCAACACTGAGATTATCACTGAAGAAGGTGTGTCAGTGGGTGGTATGTTGCTGTTCGGCAAGACACCGAATCGGTTCCTGCCACATGCCGGGATAGATGCTGTCGCTTATCCCGGAACAGAACAGGACTACAACGCCCGGGAACGTGCGGCTCTTCGAGGCCCGATGGTGCCATTGCTGGACGAGAATGGTGACATCGTCGAAAACGGGATCGTCGAACAGGCTCTGGGTTTTGTGCAACGCAATACGCCTGTGGGCGTCGCAGTATTGGGCGGACGACGAGTGGAGCGCCCGGCTTATCCCAATGATGCGCTTCGTGAGGGAATCCTAAATGCTCTCATACACCGCGATTACCTATTCACAAGCACCAATGTCGAACTGGCGGTATATTCCGACAGGCTGGAAATTGTTTCGCCTGGTCTACCGCCCAACGGCATAACGCCGGATCGCATGCGATCCGGTACGCGGGCTGCCCGCAACCAACTGTTAAAGGATGTGATGCGCGACTATCGGTATTTGGAAAATATGGGAATGGGAATTCCCCGGAAAATCATTAAAGGCATGAAAGAGCATAATGATACTGAGCCCGATCTTGTCGAGCTGGATGAACGGTTCATTGTTCGGTTGCATAAAAAGGCTCCCAATCAGGCCTAAACGGCCCAAATCCGCATCTATGGACATCTGGCCACCGGAGTCGGCCCATGACGCACTAGGAAATCAGCTTCAAGGAGCCCTTGTTGATCGCAGAGTGGTTGAACGCGGCCTTGGAAAAGGAGAAGGGAGAGGTAACTCGTGCCTGCCGGAGAACCCCGAATTCCGGCATAGGCACCCGACCCTCCCCTGACAGTCCGCGACGCTCCCGGCGAGGATCGTGGCGGGGTGGCCCGGTTGCGGCCCATCAGGCCTGACAGACAGGGGACGGGAGGCCCCACCAGGCGCGCCCGATCGTGGTGCGATGGGGCCGGCTGGCGCCCCTCCGTCAAGACCCCCTCCGTCAAGACCCCCTCCGTCAAGATCTTTGGGGGACGCACCCCACCCGCACGCTCAAGACCCTCCGGGCGCCGTCCGCCCCCACCTGCATGACAGGCAGAGGGGCGGACGGCCAGACCCGCCGCCGTCTCCTCCGGGGCGAGACCATCCCCCGCACCGAGACGGTCATCCCGGTCTTCGCACCCCCATCCATGACATGACACGATGGCATGATCACGATGGGCCGCTGGATCTGATGATTGGGGCCCATCGGGGTCATTGCGGTGCGGGTTTTTGGGCGTTGGCGTGAAAAAGTGGGGGTCTCTGGCAGGCACTATGTACTTGAGTTGACAGGAATCAAAATACCCGATGATATCCAAGCACTTGAAGTATCAATAAAATATCCGGCAAAGTTTGTTGTAGCACACTGATTCCCTTGAACTAATGGAGATCCTGTCAACCAATCGATACAATCCCCCTTTTTTGCGTGATGCGCTTCCGGTCTTCCCTGAAGAGACCAACGAGACGGTTTCCGGCTTCGATGGCCCCGCTGGCCGTTTCTGCCACACCGGTCAGGAAAAAACCCAAGCCGAGCCTCCCTGGCATCGCTGTCCCCGATTTCCTGAAGCAGACGACAGCATGCCGCACGACTGGCTTTCAGGGCCAGGGAAGAGGTGGATGATCCCGAACCGGGCATGGATCAGTCCAGCCTTGATCAGGACCGGCAGTCGGGATTTGTCCTCATGCACAAATCGTTCAGGTTCGCCACGACAGATCTTCATCCCGGTTACCGGCGGTGGCACATAGAGGGCATTCCCGGCCCCAGGGGCGGTCCAGGACGCCTGGTGGGTTCGTCCAGAACGGCCCACACCGTGTGGTTCCGCTCCCCGGGATGGCGCAGATCGTCAAGCGGAATGCCGATGGCAGGGAGTGTCGGGCAGGCAGGAACCTGAACAGTTACAACTGCCTGACAATAACCATTCTGCAATGACCCCGGCAGGGAGGGCAGGAACGGTCGGATGTGATTCTCCCATGGCTGACCTTTCATGACATCTCCCGACGCACCCTGGCTCCTGGCCTGATTCGTCCGGATCAGGCCCCGTGCCGGGCGGGGCCTGCTGGCACGGGTCCGGGAGGTGACACGGATCGACACTGCTGCGAAACATTCGGAAAAAGGGGGGGCAATGTTTCGCCGGATCGCTGATTGAGGCCCGGTGTGATGCGGGCCCGGTGCTGTTATGGCAGACCGTGTATTATGGGGACTTGCGGGGTTCCGGGTCAGCCATGCGGGGACCACACCCGGAACGGTCAGGACGGCGATCCATGTCTTGCTCTCCCGTGCCCTGCACCTGGATGCTGTGCGTTTCATGCAGAGATTTCTGATCCGGCTGCGTCAGACAGGCTGGGCCCGGCAAGGGTTTCGACATTGCATCCGGGTTGATTTTGTCCCATGGACGGTCTGTGAGGAGTTATGCATCAGGTCTCTACGTCAATCTGGGCATGACGAACGCCATGACCGCTCTCTTGGTAGCTGAAGGACATGACTATGACACATCCGGCATTGAGTGACGGCAGGGTGGCTGTCATTACCGGTGCGGCATCTGGCATCGGTCGTGCCACGGCCCACGCTCTCTCACTCCGGGGGATGCGGGTCGTGCTCGTCGATTGCAATGGCGACGGGCTGCGGGAAACAGCGGCCAGTCTTGACGGCCCATCGCTTGTCCGGGAGATGGATGTTGCGAACAGGGATGCTGTTGAGGAACTCGCCGCAACATGTTTTGGAGAATTTGGGCAGGTCCATTTTCTGATGAACAATGCCGCGATTCGGGTGGCGGGGAGTGATGACGAGAGTCTGGAGAACTGGCACAGGACCATGGCGATCAATTTCTGGTCTGCGGTCTATGCGGAGCGGGCATTCCTGCCCCGGATGATCGACGGTGGTGCGCCCGGTGTTATCCTTAACACGGGATCGAAACAGGGAATTACCAACCCGCCGGGCAACGTGATCTACAATGTCACCAAATCCGCTCTCAAGACATATACCGAACAGCTCCAGCATCGGCTGCGCATGATTGATGGCTGTCTCATAACCGCTCATCTTCTGGTCCCCGGTTTTACGATCACGGGTCCCCACAAGCCTGACCCGGGTGGCTGGATGCCGGAGGAACTGGTTGAATACATGTTGCCGCGTCTGGAGAGGGGGGATTTCTACATCACCTGTCCAGACAATGAGGTCACGCTCGAACTTGATGCAAAGCGGATGGCCTGGGCCACACATGATATCATTGACAATCGGCCGCCACTCTCGCGCTGGCATCCGGACTGGGCGGCTGCGTTCGAGGCACAGCTCCAACCTCAGTTGTCGTGTGATCGTGGTGGATAATGGGGCGCCGGACACCTGTTGGCTGCCGCACATCGGAGAGATGCGGGAGCGGCAATCCGACAGAATTCGGTCCGGGCCCCACGACTTCGGACAGGGCTTGACCCTTCAGCTGACGCCGGGCGTTGGCTCGACCACAGTTCAGATGGCCCGCGATAGTGCTCTTGCAATCAGGATGCATTGGCGATGCTGTTCCTCGGCATTATTGCACAAAACCGATTCAGTCCTTGCCCCCAATCCAGATTCATGTATCGAAGAGCCGTGTCGAGCATGATTTTTCCCGAATTCCGATGAAGGCTGAACATGATTGCGGTCTGTTGCCAGAATTGCTCACCGAAGTGACTTCCGGTATTGCAATGCGGTGCGGATTTCGTGCAGATCACGCTTGCGTGAACGACAATCTCCTGGCCTGATTGAGCAAATGACAGATATTATCCCCCGGCACGAAGATGGCTCTGCCCGAAGCGTGGGAAGGTGCAGAGGCATGACCGGCCGGATTCTCCATTCCTTGAGATTTCGATGCGACACCCGGAAAGTGTTGCGGTTACCGTGGGGTGTCGTCGGATCGTTGTTCAGTGCACCGTGCCACAGCACCGTCATTCCGTTCCTTGTTTTCGCAGTCGCTGCGTCATCATTGACTCTGTCACGTGCACAGGCCGAGGACAGCGAACTGAGATGGGCAAAGGTCGTACCGGTCGAGCTGCAGGCCGGGACGATTGAGCGTCGATTTTATGGTCGGGTGGCAGCCAGGCAGACTGTCGATCTTGCGTTCCAGGTGACCGGTCAGATCATTGAATTTCCAGTGACTGAGGGATCCCGGCTCAGGACAGGTGAGTTGATTGCACGGCTTGACCCCGGACCGTTCGAACTTGACCTGGAGGAGGCGCGGATTGAACAGGAGCGGGTGGAGCGAAACTATGCCCGTTACAGGGAACTCCAGGCAACCGCAGTCAGCCGTGTGGAGGTTGAGGATGCCGAGACACAGGCACGTCTGGCCGCAGTCAGGGTTGGCAGGGTGGAACGGGCATTGCGTCAGTCCACATTGAATGCCCCATTTGAAGCCCTTGTGGCTCAGCGTTACACGACAAACTTCACAACGATTGCCTCTGGTACGCCTGTGGTCAGACTTCATGACATGTCCGAACTCAGGATTGAGATTGAGGTCCCCGAGATCCTTATCCAGAAAGCCGGACAGGATTCCGAATATGAATTGACAGCCAGATTCCCTTCAATTGACGCGGTATTTCCCCTTGAGATTCGTGAATTCAACGCTGAGACCTCGGAGATCGGTCAGACATTTCAGATTACCCTCGGCCTGACCCCGCCCGCAGGCCAGCTGATTCTGCCGGGATCTTCAGTCGAGGTGAATGTCCGTATTCGGACCAGTGAGGACAGTCTCAGCATACCCCTTTCGGCAATTGTCGCGGCAAACGACAGCACTCCGCATGTGATGGTGTTTGAGGCGGATGGCAACGAGACCGGTATCGTGTCCCGCGTTCCGGTGGTGATCGAACCGACATCGGCGGGTGGTGTGCAAGTGATTTCCGGTCTGGTCTCCGGGCAGGAAATTATCGCAAGTGGTGGTGCATTGCTTGGTGAGGGTGAACGGGTCAGGCGATTTTCCGGATTTGATGAGTAGGGGCGACCGGAGTGAATATTGCCCGTGTGTCCATTGATCGGCCGATCTATATCTGGATTCTCGTTCTGATTTGCCTTGGCGGGGGATGGTGGGGGTTCTCATCGCTCGGTCGCCTTGAAGATCCCGCTTTTACGATCAAAACAGCTGTTGTCGTAACGCAATATGCAGGTTCGTCGGCCCAAGAGGTTGCCCACGAAGTCTCTGAACCGATCGAATCCGAAATACAGAAGATGAGCGAGGTTGCCGAAATCCGGTCAACCAACCAGCCGGGCCTGTCGATCATTTCGGTTGATATCAAAGATCACCATGATGGTGAAGAGCTGCCTGAGATCTGGACCAAGCTGAGGCATCGAGTCGCCGAAGCACGCTTGCCAAGCGGGGCATCGCCGCCGCAGGTCAATGACGGTTACGGGGATGTCTACGGGCTCTATTACGCTGTGACCACACCGGGGTTCACGGAACGGGAGATTCATGCGCTTGCCACTTTTCTGCGTCTTGAGCTGCTCACGGTTGCCGGGGTGGCAGATGTCAGTGTCGAAGGGCTGCCGGAGGAGGTCATCTTTGTCGAACCGGATGCGGCCCTCGCGGCCAATCTCAATGTCCCACCGTCTGCGATCCGGAGTGCTGTGGCTCAGGCTGACTCAGTCCGGTCCGGCGGATCAATCCAGAACAGCGATGGTCGGGTCCTGATTCAGCGACCCGTCGGTCGTAATTCCGTCGATGAAATCGCCGGCCTGCTGGTGGGTGTGAATGGGAGACTTGTCAATATCGGTGATTTTGCCAGTGTCTACAGGGCACGGGAAAGTCATCCAAACCTGTTGATTCGCTATAATGGCCAGGAGGCGTTTACTCTTGGCGTCGCCGGTCTCAGTACCGAGAACATCGTTGATGTCGGACATCGTGTTGATGCCAGGTTATCAGCACTGCTCAAGCGGTTTCCGGTCGGTGCAGAGTTGCATCCAATCTATCAGCAGCATCTCGTGGTTGAGAAGGCATCAAATGACTTTCTCGAGAATCTCATCATGTCGCTTGGCATCGTTGTTGTGGTGCTCACACTGTTTATGGGATGGAGATCTGCGATTGTGGTTGGATCAACCCTGTTGCTGACTGTTCTGGGGACGCTGTTTTTGATGGGTGTGTTTTCGATTGAGATGGAACGCATCTCGCTCGGAGCCCTCATCATCGCCATGGGTATGCTGGTTGACAATGCCATTGTTGTTGCCGAGGGTATGCAGATCGGCATGCAGCGGGGAAAGTCGTCCGGGGATGCAGCCGGTGACGCAGTGGCGAAGACCCAGATTCCGCTGCTCGGAGCGACAGTGATTGGCATTATGGCATTCGCCGGCATCGGTCTGAGTCCGGATGCAACGGGTGAATACCTGTTCTCCCTGTTTGCGGTGATTGTCATCTCGCTGCTCCTTTCCTGGGTCCTCGCATTAACAGTGACACCGCTGCTCGGACACTATCTGTTTGCCCGGCAGTCGGAAGTCTCCGATGCGGTCTACAGTCATTTTCTATTTCGGCTCTATGGCGGATTTTTGCGTTTCTGCCTCAAAATCTGGTGGCTGATGAGTCCGTTGCTGATTGGGGTGTCCGTGGCGTCTGTGATCCTGTTCGGCAACATCAGGCAGCAGTTTTTTCCGGACAGCAACACACCCCTGCTCTTCATTGATTACAAACTGACGCAGGGTGCCTCCATTCACACCACCGCACATGACCTTGCTGTCCTTGAGGACTTTCTCTCAAGGCAGGATGATGTGGTCTCGCATGTGACCTTTGCCGGGCAGGGAGCATCGCGATTCATGCTGACCTATCAACCCGAGGGCTCCAACCCATCTTACGGACATATGATTGTGCGGACCCGAACGCTTGATGCCATCAGTCCATTGATCGCGAGTCTTGATGCATTTGCCTGGGAAAACCTGCCTCATGCCGAGTTCATCTCAAAACGGCTTGCATTCGGACCTGGCGGCGGCGCACCGATTGAAGTCCGATTCTCCGGTCCTGACCCGCTTGTTTTGCGGGATCTCGCCGAGGAAGCCATTAGCAAAATCACCACAGCGACCCAACACATCCGCAACGCACGCATTGACTGGCGCGAGATGGAGCAGGTGTTGCGACCGGACTATGCGTTTGACCGTGCTCAAGCGGTCGGGATTACCCGTGACGATGTCACCGAGGTCCTGGAATATGCAACGGAAGGAATCCAGGTTGGGGTGTTTCGGGAGGGTGAACGCCAGATTTCGATTCGGATGCGTGCCGGCCAGCAGAACGATGCTGGGCTGATGGATCAGTTGATTTATTCAGGGTCGATCAACCAGCTGATCCCGCTCGAACAGGTCATTGACGGTTTGGTCTTTGAGGGACAGAATACATTGATGATGCGCCGTGATCGCGTTTTCACAATCACCGTGGGTGCCGATATTGCTGTTGGCAAGGTTGCTTCTGAGGTCCAGAACGAAATTCAGGAGGTGATTGACAGAATGTCAATCCCGCTAGGATACCGGATGGAATGGGGCGGGGAATACGAGAGTTCACGGGATGCCCAGATGTCCCTTGGTGCCCAACTCCCCATCAGTCTTCTGGTCATGGTTCTGATATCAGTGTTGCTGTACAACGCGCTTCGCCAACCCCTGATCATCTGGCTCCTCGTGCCGATGTCGGTCAACGGCGTGGTTCTTGGCCTGCTCGGCACCGGTCTGCCCTTCACATTCACCGCGCTTCTCGGGCTCCTGTCGCTCTCTGGAATGCTGGTCAAGAATGGTATCGTTCTGGTTGAAGAGATCAACATCGTGCGCCATGAGAGGCCCGGCTGGCGACTCGCTGACGTGATTGTCAATGCTTCGGTTTCACGATTGCGACCGGTTATTCTGGCCGCAGGAACGACAATTCTGGGCATGTCACCCCTTCTTGCCGATGCCTTCTTCCGTTCAATGGCAGTGACGATAATGAGCGGTCTCCTGTTTGCCTCCATCCTGACACTCGTTGCCGCTCCGGTTTTTTACTATGCGATGTTCCCAAGAGGACCTCTTCACACACCGCAGGCAGCGGAAACGGAATCATCTGAAAGTCAGACCCGGTCGCTTGCGTAACCATTGCGGATGCATCGGCAGCTGTCACCGGATACGACAGAATCCGAATTGAGCAAAACAGGCCTGCATGCCGACGCGCAGCATCAGGATTACCTGTTCATTTGCCTGCCGCGATCTGACAGGTCGATTTATGCGGAATAAATCGACCTTTTGGAGTGACATGTCGATGCAATCGACACTCCCGGAGCGCATGTCGAAAAAATCAGCAGACATCACCATGCTGTTTGATCCCCATCGCTCCCATAATGACCTGCCGAATCCGCCTCCTGCTTCGGAGATTGAGACATATGCCATTCTTCCGGGTTGCATCACCGCACATGTCGGCGTTGACAGAACTCCGTGTGTGCGGGGATCTGGTCCCAAACCAGGCAGCGCTGATCAACTCAATTCCCCTCCTCGAAACGCAGGCGAGCTCGGAGATCGAGAACATGGTCACGACAGCAGACCGTCTGCTCCGCTATGCCAATGATACGAAAGATCAATCCGGCCCGGTCACCCGGGAGCTCTCCGCTGCCGCACTGCATTGCACGGTGGTTTTGAGATGCTGAAACATCGACCGATCCCGACCGCCACCGCAGTTGAAGTGTGTCGAACGATCAAGGGAGCAGAGCTGGATATTCGCAAAACGCCGGGAACGGTTTTAGGGAATGACGTGATTCAAGAAGTCATCTGCACATCGCCGGAAGGTGAGGATGTTCTCCGAAGCGGGTTTGCCAAACGGGAGCGTTGCATTCACCAAAGCGAGGACATTGATCCGCTGATTCGTCTTGCGGTGATGCATTATCAGTTCGAGGCGATCCGCCCGCTTATCGACGGAAATGGTCGGGCCGGACATATTCTCAACCTGCTTTACCTTGTCGACATGGGCCCGCTTGATATTCCTGTCCTTTATCTCAGCCGATATGTCATCCGGAACAAGGCGCTCCACCACCGGCGTCTTCTGGGTGTCACCGCCCGGAGACTGGGAGTCATGGATACTTTTCA
>JAPOSK010000607.1 GCA_026709725.1 Paracoccaceae bacterium
AAAGTGCTGGCCGTGTTCAGGTTCATCGCCCTATCTCCTGCCTTGCTGTCGGGCTGCCAAACGGCGTAATCGGCGTAATCATCCGGCATCAGCTTCCGCAGCATCCCCTCCATGTCCAGCGGGTTGATGTACTGATTGCCAAGAGTGTCAGCGGTAAACTTCTTCTTCGCCAGCATCGAAGCCTTGGCTATCTGCGCCTGCCTCGCCACCGACTCGGGAATGTTTGGCTGCGTCAGCGCATCCATCAGCCGGAAAATGCTGGCCTTCGCATCGTATTCGCCCTCGGCGGCTGCGGATCGCCCCGTTGCCGCGAAAGACACCATCGCCCTTTTCATTTTCGGGTCGATAACATCCAGCAGGGTGTCTTGATTGGCCTTGACCTCGGCCCGCAGGAAACTCAACGACATCCCGATGGCGCGGTTCCGGTTTTTCAGAGCGGCGTCGATCCGCGAATCCTCCATCGCCATCTTGTTCAAGCTGGATGCGTTGGATTTTTTGGCCCGCATCCGAAGATCGTCGGCCAAGTTGTATTTCGACGCTTTCAGCCTCTTGAGAAGCCGCGCCGTGGCGATGTCGGTGTACGCCTTGAACATCCACTCCGACTCGGCCTCGAAATAGTTAACATTGATGTCTTTCTCGGAACCCTTGCGGCCATGCCAAAATGGATTCTTCGTCTTCCCGGCCCGCGCCCTAGCCGCCATGCCCTGCGCGTACTCAAGAACCTGGTGCCGGAAGTAATTGGGGTTGCGGGCCTGCTGGCGGGTCAACACGCCGCTTGAAATCATTTCCTTCGCAACCTGGTCGCGAAGTTTGTTGCGAAGGTCAACCCGCTCTTGCAAATGCGGCATTTCCGCGAGCTTCGCCTCCACGCTTCGCAAATCGGCCAATATCTTTTCCGTGGCGTCCCCTTGGCTGTCGCTGGCGTAGCCAAACGGAACCTCCATGCCCTGCCCCGCAGTCCACAGCAAATCATCCAGCACCCATTTGCGGGTCATCAAATCAATGTCTTCCTTGCCCAACCCCTTCGCGACCCTCTCAAAATCCCCCCTCACCTTTTCTTTGGCCGAGTGTTGCGATTGTGAAAGGTGGTAGGCCATTTCGTGGAACTCGGCAAATTTTTTCTTCGACCTTTTGTCGTTGGGCAAATGCTTCCAAGTGCGTGTGAACAAGCGGAAAGAGTCGGTCGCGGCTTCCCGTATCCTGCCTGCGGCGGTCAAGTTCACGCCTTCCGCCGCCGACTGCCAGCGGGCCTCGCGGTCCGCGTCGTCAAATTCGACATGGCGGGAAGTTCGCCCCTTGGCCTGCGGCTGCGGCTTGCGCCTGCCAACCTTGCCGGATTCCACCGCCTCGAATATCGACCCCACGCTTGGCTGCGCCCCGTAATTGCGGAGCGAAGCCACCATGCGGCGGAAGAAATCGGTGATCCGCTTGAAAACCCTCGTCGCAATCGCGCTGGTGGATGTCCTGTTCACCGCCCAATGGCTGTACGCCTCGGCGATGGCCTCCTCATAGGCGGTCTCATTCGGCACCGCGCCGTTGTACTCGTCGGGATACCGCTTTTGAATCTGATACGTCTTGAACCAGCCCTGCTTGTCGGCCTGCCGCTTCAATGCGCTCCATTCCTCTTTCGAGAAAAGGCCCATGCTCTTGAGCGCGTGTATCGCCTCGTGGCGCACGATGCGGCGCGGGTCGTCTGCGGTGTTCAAGGCAACCGTCAAAACCGTCTCAAGCGTCTCGGGATCAAAAGCCAGCGAGCCGGTCGCACCGCCTTGAATCGTGTCCGCTTGCCCATACGTCGCAAACGGCGCGATGCGCTCCACTATGCGGCGGGCATCCTCAAACACTTCCCGCTTGTTGTCCCGAACCAGCTTCTTGGGCGTGACGAATGGGCGGTGGTAGCTGATCTGATCCATAACATCCTTGTTGGTGTGCTTCTCCCGCACCGATTCAACCTGCTTGTTCTCCATGTAGCGGGCCAGCACCTCAATGCCCCCGCTACTGGTCGGCACAAACGCGGACCGCCTGTGATTGATGGTCTCGAATTGGAAACCCATTTTATCCATCAATCCACCAGGCGACATCATCGACTGCCTCTGCCAAGTGGATGGCGAGACTTCCAGCCGCAATTCCCCGCTAAGCAGGCGCGGCCTCAACATTGAACCATCGTTGAGCGTTGCGCTCACGGGATTTTCCATAACATAATCGTAAAGAGCCTGCGGCGGTATCTGCGCGATTTCCATGCCGACACCAAGCCGGCGAAACAACCCTTTCAACTGGTTCCTATTCATTTCCATGCCAAGGATATTGCTTCCATCATCCATGATTACCCGCTTCACCTTTGGCAGATCGGACTTGTTGCTGCCAAGTTTTCCGTAAATCGGCAACACCGCGCCGGAAATCATATTGATGCTGGTGTCGCCAAGCTCGCTGGTCTCCTCGTACTGTTTCTCCCACAACTCTTTGGCTTTTGCAAACTCATCAATCTCTTCCCATTTGTTAGCATCCTTCAAGTCCCATTCCATAGCATAGGATGAAGTCTTGATACTCTGCATCGAATACCTTGTGCCCATGCGACCCGTCTTGGCATCCGCGTGCTTGGCGGCAAGCGGGCGGGCCGAAAAAATGCTGCCCGATGTCTTGTTCAAATAAAACTTTTCGGCCCGCCGCACAACATCGCCGTATGCGGTTTTCTTGATGCGGCGTTTGGCGGCGATTTTCAGATACTCGGTTTCAGCCCCGCTGCGCTCTTCGACATTGATAACCTGCCGGTCGGCTATTTTCGCCTGCTCGACTTTCACGACCTCAACGCCGGTGTCGTAAGTGCCGTCTGCAACCGCCCCCTCAATCATGTCGTTCCGGGCATCGTCGAACAAGGTGAACAAATGCCCTTGCACATCCGATTCAAGATTCAACATCCTGTTCAAGAATTGCTTCACTTGCACATCTTCCGGCTTTGCCTTTGCCAAATCCATTCTTGACAAAACATCCGCATTGGATATGCCGGTGTCGCCGAAACGGTTTGTATCCTCGTCCTGCAATCGTTCAATAATGGCGTTTACCGCGCCCTTGCCGTATTGATCCTCAAGATTGTCGGCATCCCCAAACAAGCCGCCGGTGGTGTCTCGCTGGCCTTTGGTCAAAGCGCCAAGTTGACCCAACCGGCGGGCGATGGTGGCGACAAACCTTTTCTGCGCTGGCTGATTGGTTTGAACCAGCTTGTAAATTGGCGCGGACGCTTGGTCGGTGCGGTGGGTGCGACCCAAAAACTGCATTGTGGTGTCCGCCGACCAACCCGGCTGCAAAACGAAGTGAACCCGTTGTCGCTTGTTCTTGAATTGGTTGCCCGCATGGTAGCCTTCCCCCGTCCCCCCGCCACGGGTGAACACCAAACCCAGCTTGTCGCCATCGCGGAAAGCGGATATTT
Source organism: Paracoccaceae bacterium (assembly GCA_026709725.1). GTDB lineage: Bacteria > Pseudomonadota > Alphaproteobacteria > Rhodobacterales > Rhodobacteraceae > MPNP01. The sequence continues at coordinate 3,425 of JAPOSK010000607.1, forward strand.
CAGCCCGCTTCTTGCGCTGCAATCCGGTTTCCTCGTAGGTTTTGCCGTCCTTGCGGACAATGCGGGAACTGCGCCCGCTCACTTCCGCAAAATTGTCGTAACCGAAATGCTCCAAAAGCATATCCAGTGGGTTTCCAGGCAACTGGAATGCGGCAACCTCGTCAATCAACGCCTGCTTTTTCGCGACCAATGCCGGGTCTTGTATCAGTTCGCCTTTGCTGTCCGTGGCGTATTTCCAATCTATCGTCCCGCTTTCAGGGTCTCGAACAGGCTGCATTATCGCCGTGGGGTATGAGTTCGTAATCACATTTATCAACATTTCCCTTGGCGTTATGTCTATGTCCTCCAACTGCAAATCATCATCGCCCTTGATTTTTTCAACTTGCCTTTTCTGCTCCGCTTCGTTGGTGTTGGTAAGCTGAACCACCACGGATTTCCCGTCCGCAAAATCTTTTTCAATCTCCTTGATGACGGTTGGCATCTGCATGGACGTCATCAGCAAATTGTAATAGCGCTGGTTGTCACCCCAAAATTTGCTTGCCATCGATCCTTTTGTCCGCGCCTTGTCTTTTTCCGTGGCACCCGGCATCGTTTCACCAATAGCGGCCTCAATATCGCGCATGGCTTTCTGCCAAGCATGGGCGGAAGTGTCGTACATCTGTTTCTGTTCAGGAGTCAGCGTGTGTTCCAGTTTTTCGTACTGGACACCATCGTAGCTAAGCGAGCGCGACGCATACACACCCATTTGCTTCAAGTCGCGGGCCACCAGTTCCATCCCCGCCGTGCCGCCGGCGGATATGGCTGAAACAAAGTTCTGCGCGTTGGCAAAATCCGTGCCTTCACCCCACAGCCCGAGTCGGTCCAAATAGCCTAGATTTTCCGGCTCGGTGGCCGCTGTAGCGGTGGCGTAGTAAATTCGGGCGTTGGGCAATGCGTTCTGCAAAGCCAAACCCGCCTGCGCGGTGCGAGACGATTTGGTTTTCCTGCCTTGCGCCGATTCGGATTCAACCGCCATAGCGTTTTTCATTTGATGAGCTTCATCAAAAACGATCACGCCATCAAAATCTTCCCCCAACCAATCTACAAGCAGCTTGACCCTCGGGAAATAATCCAAGTCGGTCAAGCCTTCGCGTTTTTCCTCAAGCGCCTGCTTTTCCTGAGCGGTCAGCCTGCCCGCAAGCTGCGAATACATGGAAAACACGATGCCTTCGTTGTTTTTCGCAATCTTCGTCCATTGCGCTTTGGTGGTGGCCGGAATCACATTCGCGTCTTTCCAGCCCACTCCCTCAAAATCGTCTTTGGACGAATGGATTAAATTCTTGCTGATCGAAAACCAAACGGCTTTTTTTCTGCCTTGCTGGTAATTATCGTAGATCGTGGCGACAATCGAGCGGCCCTTCCCGCTTCCAGTCCCGTCCCCGTCGATGAATCCCTTGCGCTTGACGCCTCCTTGAATCATTTGGCTGTGGGAATGGCCGGCAAGCACAACCTTTTCAAGCTGCGCTCCCGATATGCCGCCGCTCGAAATAACCTCTTCTGGTATTGAAGGGGCATAGTTGATTGTCGATGGATAGTTGACCGTCCCCATCGTCGCGGATTCCACCAAAATGCCGGGGTGCGGCTGCGCCTTGGCATGGGTTCCGACCGTGGGCCGGTAGGAAGCGAATTTGTCTTCTTCCCCGATTTTGGCGGCTTCGACTACGGCAGACGGTGACTCCATAGCGAGCTTATCAGGTCTTGCTCGCTTACCTCCTCCATCAGGTGATCCTTGGGCACTTCTCCTTCCCCCCACAGAATTTCGGTCAGCGTCGCCAGATACGTCCCCGCCCGGATCGCCATCGCGAGGTCCGCCAGCGACTGTTCCACGCTTTCCCCGTCCTTCGGATTCGCCAGAAGATTCTGCGCGTTTTCCACCGCCCACGTTAGAACTGGCGGGGTGTTGAACGCCGCCTCCTTGCTCCGCAGTTTCCCCGGATTCCCCATCTTGTTCCAGTACTGTTGTTCCACCTTCATCAGGTGCCACGGGTCTTGTTTCATTTCTTGTTTCTCCTCTGCTTTCCCGCACCGGCTCCATCGCTTTGATGAAGTCGGGCAGATTGTCGAATCGGCCTTCGACGATTGGCTCGTGCTTGGGCAGAACGCCCGTAGCCAGAGCCTTCGCTCCGGCCTCCGCGTCCAAGACAATCGTGGTGACTCCGGTTTGCTCGTGCGTCACCTTGTCCCAGACGGTCACATTGTTGTCGAAGGTGGTGCCGTACTTCCGGTACAGCTTGCTTCCGTCCATGCCCACCACGGCCCGGATCGTGCCTTCCTTCTTCATCGCGCTGGAAACGACACCGGGCTTGCGGACATCGAATGACGGGCCGGAAATGATTACCAGCCGGCCACCGGGCGCGACCATCTTCATCGCGGCCAGCACATGGGCTTCAGTCACCCTGCCTTGCTTGACCAAACCCCGAGCGCCCTCGTTGCTAAATGGCGGATTCATCACCACAACGTCAAACGATTCCCGTGCCTCGGATTTGATCGCGGGCAGATGGTTCGCGTCCTCGTTCCAAACGCTCTCTCCCCCGAACATTCTGCCGAGAACGTCCAAGCGGTCTTTCTCGATCTCGTTGACGGTGACATTGCCGCCCATTTGACGGGCCATGACAGCCAAGCCGCCAGCGCCGGCGCTTGGCTCAAGGACTTGATCCCCTTCGCCCACCCCCGCCGCCCAATTCACCGCCATCGCGTAGCCTGGGGGGGTCGAAAACTGCTGGTAAGCAATCTTCTTGTCCGTGCGCCGTGTCTGCGTCGGCAGCAACTTGTGGGTGTCATCCAAATCTTGGGCAACTTCCAACGCTCTTGCCGAGTCCATTTCGATCATGTTCTGCATCGCGGCGTACTGGTTCATGGCAAGCTCGCCAATGTTGTACGCTTGCTGCGGATCGAATGCTCCTTCCCCAACCGTTCCGCCAAAGGCTTCCTCCGCCATCTTGAAAAATGACGGATTGTCCATAGCCCGCTTGCTGCTCAAGTTCGCAAGAATATCAAAAGAGAAATCGCCAACCGGATCGCCTGGCTTCTGCTCCGGTTCCGGCTCCGGCTCGACGGTGGCATCTTCAACAACGTCCGATGTATCGCCGAACTCGGCATCGGTCGCTTCTTCTTCAATATCCGTGATGTCCTCTTGCCCCTGCTGGACAGACTCAACGTCTGTGCCATCGCCAGCGATGAAATTCATTAAGGATTTCAGGCTTCCGCTTCCAGCCCGGATATAACGCCTGGCATCGGTTTTGACGTTTTCAGGAAGAGCGCGGAACTCGTCTGTTTCCATAAAATCCAAGATTCTTTCGTGGACTTCATCGTATTCCATGTCGGCTTCGTCAACGGCGTCCAGCTCGTTGATGAGCAAATCCAGTTGAGCCGCTGTTCGCAAACGCTCTTTGGCTTCTTCTTCCCCATAATTGCCGCGATAATTCTGCTCGGCAAGCCGGTAAACTTCCCTTGCTTTTTCAATATCTTCTTGCTGCCTTGCTATGTTGTATTTCTGCATTAGAGATTCAGGCTGGCTGCTCGAAGCCTCAATGGTTGCAAAGGCAGCATCCAATATCTCATTCGCTTTCACGCGATCATGTATTTTTCTTCTATCTTCGTTTTCCCTCTCAATTTCCTTTGGGCTTTTATCGGGTATGATTGCTGAAGGGTCTTCACCATAGTACTCCGGTGCCATTTTCAGCACTTCTTCGGCAACTTTTTTCGATACTCCATATTGGCCAGAAATAATTTCCGCCGCTGTATTAAAATCATCTTTGAATTGCCTGGCAATTCCAACAATGTTGTTTTTCAATGTCCGCTTGGATTCTTGGTCGATTTCCCATCTTTCAAAAAACCACTTCGCTTTCTGTTTATTAGTCCTGAAATCGGTTTTTATTTTGCCGTCACGATCCCTCCAATTACCGGCAGTTTCAGGAGTCCATCCCTTTGGTGGAGTGCCAAGTATATCTATCTTTGGCGTATCATCAAGCTCTGCATCCCCCTCTGCTTCCGGTTCAGGTTCAGGCTCGGTGACAGCATCCGGTTTCGGCTTAACCGGAGTTTGCGGGGAATCCACAAGGGCTTGAATGGCTTCGGGGTTGTTCGCCGTGTCGGTCGCGTCCTTTAGAACGCTGTCTTTCTTGCTGCCGGTCGAAAACACCTTGCCGGTCGGCTTGTGCGTCGCCGTGAAAAGCTGCGTGTCATCGCTCCAAGTAACTTCGATGTCTTCCCCAATCGACACGGGGGAACGCTCTTTGGCGACCCGCTCCTCTTCCGCCTTCGCCTCGGCGTCGGCCTTGTCTTTGGCCTCCTGTTCCTTTTGACGTGTCGCCTCGGCCTCTTGATCGGCTATCCTTTTCTCGCCGTCGCGGATGATTTCGTCAATCACGTTGCGAGACTGCTCGGGGTACTGCGTCCACTCCTTGCTGTTCCGCAGTTTCTTCATTGCCTCAAGCGATTGCGGGTCTTCATTCTCGACCCAGCTATTCATCAAACGGGCGAACTCAAGGGAATAGGTTTCCATTTCCGCCGATGGCTTTTCCTCCTTGACGTTGTACACCAGCGGATTTTCGGCCAGCCCGCCCTCGTCGTCGCGAACCGTGCCTATCAAGTTCCCCTCTTCGTCGAAAACGCGGGCCAACCCGCCTTCCATCTTGACGGTGCCTTGCGCCGAAGGGGTGTTGCCGTAATCGACCTCCACCCTCTGCCCGTCCACCAAGTCGCCGGGGTTGAGCAACTGCCGCTTGCCTTTCGCGGCCAACGCTTCAAGGTTCAGCGAGGATTGATCGCGGTCGGCGGCATCCATGTTGATGATGTTCGAGCCGGATGTCCCCGGCTCGGCGGCGGGCTGCTGCTGTTGCGGCGTGTCTGCCTGTGTCGTTGTTTCGACGCCATCACCGCCAGTGTCCGGTGGGGTCGGGGTAGGTTCGGGCTGTGTGGGCGCGGCATCTTCCGGCGGCTTGTCCGAATCGTCTTTCATCTTCCGGCGGCGGCTGATTTCCTCTGCCGCCGTGGTTGGTGTGCTGATCGCGCCGCCCGCCAAAGCGCCGGTCACGCCGCCTTGAAGCGAGCCTTGCAGCAACTGTGCGGCAATCTCTTGGGTGGGCTTGCCTTTCCACGCTTCCGTGCCGGCGCTCGCGCCCACCTGCTCGATAGGCTCTTGAATCGCCTCGGTCGCGCCCTCGATGGCCGACCGGCGGGCCAAAGCTCCGCCAACCCGCTTGGCAACCCCTTTGGCTCCCTCTCCGGCAACAGGTTCGGCCAGCTTGTCCGTGAGACCGAACACCTTGCTCGCGCCAATCCGCTCAAGACCCGCGCTTGCCACAGCCGCTGGAAGCGCCGCGAAAAAATCGCCCACGTCCGCATCGTCGCGCAGCTCGTTTTCCGCCCTCTCCCCCGCAATCTCGCCGGCGCGGGCCGCAGCATAGCCTGGAAGGTTGGCAACCGCCGCCACCATGTCGGGCAGGGAAACCACGCCTTCCTCAAGCGCGTATGGCAGGAAGTTCTTTAGGGGGGATTCCAGCAACTCTTCCCACGAGGTGTACCGCTCCTGCTCGTACTTGCCCTCATGCTCCCGCAGCTTTTTGCCCAATGGCCCCGCGCCCTCGATTATGGCGCGGCCCAAGGGGTTGCTGTAGGCGGCGGCGAACTCGCGGGATTGCGTGGCCCGCTGATCCCTTTCCGCAGATGAACGGGTGACGGCTTCACGCTGTTCCGCATCGCGGACAGGCTGCCCGCCAGCGTGTTGCCCGTACCCCGCCGTGGGGGTGGGCTGGAAAGCGTAGCCGAGCCAGTCAATCGCGGAATCCACCGCCTCGGATGCGCCGCCGGCGAGCTTGGTGGCGCGGTCGGCAACACGGCTGCCGACAATCTGCGCCGCGTTGGGCTGCTCATCCCGCCACTCAATCAACCCCGACCGCTGGTCGAAGTCATCCCGCTCCATGTAGTTCGCGTATTTCTCGTTGTAGAGAATGTCCGCAAGCTCTTCCAAATCCTTTTTGTCTCTTTCACCCGTGCGCTGGGCAAACTCCTCGAATGGCATCCCCATCTGGGGTCCATAGTGGTGGTAAAACGATTCGAGAAATGTTTTCGGCAGGGAAAACAAGGGAACCCCCTATGGCTCGTCGGCTCCAAGCCATGCGGGAAGCGCTGTCCTGCGAACCGTGCCGCCTCCGCCTCCGCCTCCGCTGCGGGCAAGCGGATCGTCTCCGGGCAACTGCGGCCCACCCGTGAAGCTGCCGAGGTCAAGTTCCCTGCCGTTGAACATCATCTTTCCGGTAGGCCCGTTCTCGTCAAAACCTTCGGTGATATGCTGGTTCAATCTGGGGTCAAGCAAAATCATCCAGTCCTCGACCCTGCCGCCAAACTCGGCTTGCCGGGATCGGGCCTGCTCATCGTGCGTCATGCCTTGGGCTTCGCCATCCGCCCTCATCATGGCGATTTTTTCGCGGGATTCCCTGTCACGCTGGTTCTGGTCCGCGTCGAAAGCCCTCTGCGTTTCCGCTTCGACGGCTTCCGCCTCGCGGTCGGCAGCCGCTTCTCCGGCTGCGGCCCCCAACTCTTTCATCCGCGCATCCAAGGCCCGCTGATCCTTGTAGATGTTAACGCCGTCCATGAAATGGCGGTTGCGGGTCAGGTCGGCCATCAAAGCCTGATCTGAAAAGTCGGGCGGCTGGCCGTTCATCGCGCCGCCGGCAAAAGCGCCGAAACTTGAAATCGCCATTTCCTGGGTCGCCGGATCGCTCATAAAGCGCTCCATGTCTTCCACATACTTTTGCGCCCGCTGTTCAGGCGGCAGCGACATCAGGGATTCCCGCCAAGCCATTTCAAATTGGCTTTGCCGGGTCAGCTTTTCCCAAGACCTGTCCTGCTCGTCTTTCCTCATTTGGCCGACTTGCGCCTGCGTTGAAAGCCACTGGTTGGCGAACTCAGGGCCTGCCACGGTCATCAAGGCTTGCACGTCCCGCTCATCCGGCAGGCTGCTGGTGTTCTTGCCCATCCGCGCCAGGATGCGGGAAACTTCGCGGTTGCGCCGCTTCTCTTCCCGCCGCTCGCGCATGGAGTCGCCAATCTCGCGCCCCAAAGCGTAGCCCTGCCCGAGATCGCTCGCGACGGTCGATGGCTGGCCGAAAACCATGCCGGATGGCGCGGTGGGGGCTGTTGTGAATGGAATCGGCATCTAAATCCACCCCTGCCCTTGCATGAACCCAAAAATGCTTCCGAGTATTTGGAAATCCATTGATTGCTGCTGGCTTTGCATACCCAGGAAAGTGTTGACCCCGCCAGCCCTCGCGTTGGCCGCGCCTATCGCGCTGGCTCCGGTGGCCTCGTGGATGTACTTCGCCTCGCCCGCTTCGGCCATGTTCGCCATTCCAATAACCTGGTTGGAGCTTTCCGCACCCCACTGGCCCACGCCGGTCCAGAATTGGCCGAGGTTCGACATGAACTCCCTGCGCTGGGCCGCAAACTGCTCGTTCTGCGCGTTCAAAATCGATTGCGCCCAGCCGCCGATTTGGAAACTGCGGTCAACCTGCGCCTCGACATTGTTCACATTCTGCGCCCAAGTCTCGCGGTTGGTCATAAAATCCTGCAACTGCCGGTCGGCGTTCTGGTTAAAGGTCTCGCGGTTGGTCACGTAGTCCTGCAACTGCCGGTCGGCGTTGATCTGCTCGGTGTCGCGGTTGGTCAAATAGTCCTGCAACGCGACGTCCTGATTGCGGATGTCGGTGTCGCGGTTGAAGCCGGCGTCGCGGAAATCCAAATCCTGATCGCGCATCTGCGACTCGCGATTCAAGCGGAACTCCCGCTCGGTCAAATCCTGATCGCGCATCTGCGATTCGCGGTTGAAGGCGTCGGTTCGGAACTGGTTGTTGATGTTGGACTGATCCGTGTCGCGGTTGGTCACGTAGTCCTGCAACTGCGTGTCCTGATTCCGCATATCGGTCTGCCGGTCGAATGTCTGCTGCCGGTAGCGGTTGTCCTGATCGCGCATTTCCGATTGCCGGTTGAAGGCGTCGGTTCGGTAGCGGTTGTCCTGATCGCGCATCTGCGAGTCGCGGTCAAACGCCTGCAACCTGAAATTGTCGTCCTGCTCGCGGAATCGGTTTTCGCGGTTGGTGCGGTACTGCATCATGGCGCGGTTGTAGGCGTTCTCATACTCTTGGGAAGCCAACCCTTGGCCGTGCTTCATCAATGCCTTGTAGGTGGCCCCCATTCGCGCCCCGCTGCCGGCGTTGGCGGCGCGGCGGATAGCCTTCTCGCCCTCGGACAAGCGGAACTGGTAGCCTTGGTCGCTCTCAAGCAGGTTCCGGTCAACATTGCCGCCGGTTGCAAAATCCTCGTAGCTTTTGTGGCGCAGGCTGCCGCGCATGGTCTTGTCGTCGTACCCCCGCGTCGATGTCGGGCCTTCCACGTGGGCGCGGTTGGTGAGCGGATCGCGGCCAGCGAATCCGGCCAGCTTGGGGTCGTTCCCCCGCGTCGCGGTTCGCCCGCCGTGTCCACCGAATGACATGGTGGGATCACGCTCGGAGAGGTAGCTCCCAAGCTCCCCCCTGCCGCCAAACATCCCGGAAGCACCCCGATTCTCCATCGGGGCGTATCCCTCGCGGTTGATTTCCTCATCGAAGGTGAGGCCCACGCCCGCGTCTTTGAGGGCGTTGTTCTGCCAGCCGGTCGCGGCTTCCAAGTAGTAGCGCAGATCGTTTTCACTGGTAACCGGATTGGTTCCGGGATTCAGGGATGGGTCGGTGAGGATAGCCTTGCCAAGGTCGGCGGCGCCGCCAGCCACCGCGTTGATGTTCGCCAAGCCCGCGTCTTTGGTTTGGCGGTGCAGGTCGATGGCTTTTTCGCCGCCAATAATGGCGTGTTCGCGGGCAATGTCATTCGCCTTCGCGATGCCTTCGTGGGCTTCATAAGCCAAAGCCGGGTCGGGCTGGTCGATGCCAAGCCACTTGTCGGCCAATTTTCCTGCGGACATTTGCCACCTCCTGCCCGAATAGTTTAGGGGTTGCCAGCGTTTTCTGCAATAACGAGCCGGTATCGTTTGACCTCCGCGCCTTCCCCGTCAAGGATGCGGATGTCCGCTGTTCCCGCCGAAATGCAAAAGACGCGGGAACCCATGTCGTGGCCTTGCGTTATCTCGATGCAGCCGGAAGAGCCGATTTCCTCAAGCCGCCCGTTTCTAGCCGCCGGGAAGTAAAGCGGATGGCCGGTTGGAGCGTTCAACATTATTCTGGTTTCCGTCATTTGTTTTCCCCCGTGCCGGCGGTGATGGAAGCCCGCCGGCTGGAACTTCTGCCGCCGTCGGCGTAGTTGTACCAGATTTCAACTGTAACCCTTGCG
>JAPOSK010000439.1 GCA_026709725.1 Paracoccaceae bacterium
GCAGTGCCGCCTCATTGACCAGATTGGCCAGATCGGCCCCGGAAAATCCCGGCGTCCCCCGAGCGATGATTCGCAGATCGACATCCGGGCCAAGCGCAATCGGCCGCACATGCACTTCCAGAATTTTTTCCCGCCCGTTGATATCGGGGTTTGGCACATGGATCTGCCGATCAAACCGCCCCGGACGCAGCAGAGCCGGGTCCAGAACATCCGGACGGTTGGTGGCCGCGATGATGATCACACCCTCGTTGGCCTCAAAACCGTCCATCTCGACCAGCAACTGGTTCAGAGTCTGTTCCCGCTCGTCGTTTCCGCCACCATAGCCAACACCGCGCGAGCGACCCACGGCATCGATCTCATCAATGAAGACAATGCAGGGTGCATGCTTCTTGGACTGCTCGAACATGTCCCGGACACGCGACGCCCCCACACCGACAAACATCTCGACAAAATCAGAGCCCGAGATGGCAAAAAACGGCACACCGGCCTCACCGGCAATGGCTCGGGCCAGCAGCGTCTTTCCCGTTCCGGGAGAGCCGACCAGCAAGGCACCCTTGGGGATCTTGCCGCCGAGTCGTGAATAGCGATTCGGATCCCGCAAAAACTCAACGATCTCCTCCAGTTCCTCTTTGGCCTCATCAATGCCGGCGACATCGGCAAAGGTCACATGACCCTGTCTCTGTGTGAGGAGTTTGGCCTTTGAGCGCCCGAAACCCATGGCACCCCCTCGACCACCGCCCTGCATGCGATTCATCAGATAGAACCAGATGACGATCAGGATGATGAAGGGCAGGAGCGGAGCGATATAGGCCATCAGCCCGTTGGGCTGCTGCGATCGAACTTCAATTGCCACATCATTGGCAATCAGGGTGTCGGTAATATCCGATTCGAGCGGGCGGATGGTGGAATAGCGGCTGCCGGATGGCGAGATTGCCGTCACCTTCTCACCGTCAAGTATGACTGTCTGGATATCACCGTTTTCAACCTGCGCCAGGAATGTCGAATACGGAACCGATTGTGAACTGCTGATCGAACTGGTGCTGGTAAAAAGATTGTACAATGCGGCAATCAGACCGAGGAGAACCAGCCAGAAGATCGCGTTTCGTAAATTCACTGCTTGCCGCTCCCCCTCTTCAACACCCGGATCAATCGCTGTCTGTACCCCGGCACCGGCTCATCGCGGAGCCTGTTCATCGGCAACCACGGGATGCTGTCCATCATGTGGCACTGCAACAAGATAGACCTTGCATCTCATATTTCAACATTGACCCGGCCCATTCACAAGATCCCCGACAGTCCGTGAGTATACAAAAGAGATATCGGCATTGCTATCATCAAGCACGTGAGCGATGAGTTCACCATCGCGCCACAACGCCGGTGTGGCCGCAAGACCCCGTTGTGAATACATTTCATCCACCGATCCGACCAGCGCGGCAGCGGCATCCATTCCCAGCGGAGCCAGGACGCATGATGCAAGCAGCCGATCCGGGATTCCGACACGCCAGCGGCGGTCCCAGAGACCCGCACTGTCCCGTGACCCGCAGCGCCTGTGATCGCGGACCAGCAGGACATCACCGGATGCCTCGCCGAGGAGAATGACGCTGCCGATCGTTGCGATCCCGTCATCAGCCAGCGCCGACAGGCTGTTCTTCAGAGCCTGCGTCCGGCGGGGATGGCGATCATTGGACAGGCGCCGAACGAGGGCGGCGAAGACCCGCTCCCGCAGTGATGCATCAAGTTGCCAGATTGTCTGCTTGACCCGGTATTCACCGATATCATTGACGCTGACACCGGCCGTGATGGTCTGGCGGAGCAAATGATCGACAATGCGTTTTGCCGCCTGCATATGTCCCGCTGTCATCGCCAGGCTTTCTTCGCGCAGACCGAGGTCATTTTCAGCGAGAAACTTCCGGATCCGGACCCGCAGATAGGCATCTGACAGATTGCCGGGGTCCTCGGCCCAGGGCACCTGTTCTGCGGCAAGGTAATCCCGCAATTCGGTCCGGCCGCAGGTCAGTAACGGGCGCACCCAGTCAATGGCGTTCTGGCACAGGAGCCCGGGCATGGCAGCCAGGCCATCCACCCCTGATCCCCGGGCAAGATTCATCAGGACCGTCTCAGCCTGATCCGTGCGGGTATGGCCAAGTGCAATCATCGAAATCGACTCACCGTGCGCCCAGGCGGTCAATGCCTCATATCTGGCATCGCGGGCCGCAGCGGACAGATTGCCTGTCCACGAGGATGGATCAAGTGTCAGGACCGCATGCTGAATCGACTTTCGTGCCGCGAATTCCGCCACAAACCGACATTCATCCACCGCTTCCGGTCGCAATCGATGATCGACAGACACGGCAATGACAGACATGCCCTCCGGCTGCCAGCTGGTCAGGAGATGCAGGAGCGCCATCGAATCTCCGCCACCCGACACGGCAACCCCAAGTCGCCTCTGGTGAGACAGGTTCATCCCGGCAAAAACCTCGAAGATTCTCTCCCGAAGGTCCCGAAACCCCTGTGCGGGATCCTGCCCTGCTGATTCCATTCGCCCGGATCGCGTCATCACATATCTGTGCCGGACATCATCTGTGCCGGAGCCGGTTGCCTTCAGCCGCCACAGGAAGACCGGTTCATGAGTGTTCCGGCGATCCGGGCATTGGTGTGTGCGGGATACTGTTCAATGAGGGTCTGAAGAAGACGGCAGGCCTGCGCGGACTTGTCGGCATTCAAAAGCATTTGACCCAGCCTCAGCATGACAGTCGGGGTCAGTGCCCCGCCCCGGTCCGCCAGAAGGCTTGCCATGTAGGACTTCCGTGCGTCCTCATGCATCCCCATGGCCGCATGGGACTCAGCCAGGTAGAACTGGGCCCGGCTCACATAGGGTGATTGCGGAAACCCGGAAAGAAAGGTCGTGAGGGCATCAATCGCCAGGAGATAATCCTCTGCGTCATAATGCTCAACAGCACGGCTGTACTGGTCCATTCCCAACACCGGGATCGCTCCCTCCGGACCGATCTCCGGTATCAGCCGGGTTGACCCGACGCCCGGCGCTGCACCGGAAGGAGGCACGGGCGACTGCGTTTCAGGCAGCATGACCATTGTCTCATTCGGTGCCGGGAGCGGTGCCCGGGAAGCGGCGGCCTCCGGCAGGGGCAGACTTCCCGGATCGGTGTCCCCGGACATCAGGGACGAATCCGGGTCCCCCGAACGCGTGCCGATGCGCGCCTCATCCTCAATCCTGTCAATCTCCGCACGCAATGCCCGGATGGAATAAATGCCTTCTGCCGCAACCGCGTTGATCCGAAACTCAAGATTCTCGATCCGGTCAATATAGCTGCGCAACTCGGCCTCAAGTCCGTCAATCCGTTGCACAATGCTGTCATCAGCCGACCTGACCGGCTGCAGATCCCTGCTGCTCTGCAACAGCTCAAGCCGGAGCCCCTGCAGAGTGAAGTACAGACTGTTCAGCGCATAGCGGATGTCCGCCAGGCGCGCGGGCTGCCCATCCTCGGCCCGCGCCCAACCCGGCACTGCCAGCAAAAGCACAACACACAGGGTGATCGGACCGATGTTGCGGCGGATGGGCAATCGCCTCACCCTCCGGTTACGATCGTGACACCGCGCCGGTTCAGGGACCAGCAGCTTTCATCAGAACAGGCCGCAAAGGGTCTTTCCTTGCCGTAGCTGACCGTATCAATCCGGCCATCAGCAACATTCTGTGTGATAAGGAAGGTTCTGACGGTCTCGGCACGGCGCGCACCCAGACCAAGATTATACTCGCGGGTTCCCCGCTCATCGGCATGCCCCTCGATCGTCATGGTGAATTCAGGATTGCTGTTCAGCCATTCTGCCTGGGCCCGCAGAATGGATTCGCCATCCGGTGTCAATGTGCTCTTGTCGACATCAAAATAGACCGTGCTGGTGATGACATTGTTGAAGTATTCAACGGTCTCAGGATCGTAGTCAACGGCAAAATCCTCAACAGTGCCGATGTCTGATGAGTCGCCGATGTCCGATGAGTCATTTCCGGACCCGGCCCCTCCGGTTCGTGCCGGATTGATATCAGAGCACCCGACCAGCACACCTGCGATCAGGACAAGGGGCAGCAAGTATCGAATCTGTAACATTCGCATCTCTCCTCAAGTTAGTGGTTGTCGCCTGTTTGGGTTGGTGAGCATTCATGGAGTCCGTCCTGCTGTCCCGATGCGACCGGGGCTATTGCCGCAATCGCGACCAGCTGGGATCCGAGGCGAACTCCGGGGTTCGGAGTTGCCGCAAATTTCGTCCCGTGAGATCGACCGTGAAGAGTGATGGACCGGCGTTGGCCCCCCGCGGCTCACGGAAAAAGATCAGAACCCGACCATTGGGTGACCAGGCGGGACCCTCGTCAAGATAGGACCGGGACAGCAGACGCTCCTCGGTCCCGTCTGTTCGCATCACACCGATATGAAAATTGCCGCGCCATTGCTTGGTGAAGGCAATGTAGTCGCCCCGGGGGGACCAGACAGGGGTTCCGTAGCGCCCCGCCCCGAAACTGATCCGTTGCGGCGGTGTCCCGCCATCAGCCGGCATGATATAGAGCTGCTGGCTGCCGCTGCGATCCGATTCGAAGACAATCTGCCTGCCATCGGGTGAAGCGCTCGGCGCTGTGTCAATCGCCGGACTTGATGTCAGCCGCCGGGTGGCGCCGGTCCTCAGATCAATCGCATAGATATCGGTATTGCCCCGCTCGATCAGCGACAGCAGGATCCCGTCCCCCTGGGGTGAGAAACGGGGCGAGAAGCTCATGATGGTATCGGAGGACCATAAACGATCGACCTCACCGGTCCCGATATCGATCCGGTTTGCACTCGGTCGGCCATCCTCCAGGGATGTAAAGAGAATATGCCTGTTGTTGGGTGACCAGCGGGGGGCGAGGACGAGATTCGAGCGGGTCGGGATATAACGCAGATTGGCTCCGTCATGATCCATGACGGCCAGACGTTTGGTCCGACTGGTCTTTTCACCGCTCTCGGCAACAAAGGCGATCTGCGTGTCAAAATACCCCTTCTCACCGGTTGTCCGCTCGTAGACGATATCTGCAACCTGATGCGCCACACGCCGCCACACATCCGGGCGGCTTGTAAACCGCACACCCTGACCGAGATCCTTGTTGCTGAACACGTCATGGAGACGAAAACTGATCCGGATGTCTCCATCGCCCACGAGCTCAAGTGAACCGGTGATCAGGATCTCGGCGTTGATGGCCTTCCAGTCCTTGTAGATAACCGGGGAATTGATATTCGTAACGGTCGCGATATGGGCGTTCCTTGGAATCTCGCGAAACAGTCCGGACCCCTCAAGGTCAGAGGCGATGACCTGTGCGATATCGGCCGCAATATCCCCGGCCCCGGCATCTGTCGTGACAAACCTGGCCACGGCAAAGGGCAGGGGCTCGATGACTCCCTCAGTGATCTCGATACGCAGGGGTTCTGACGTCTGTCCGACCAGCGGGCCCGTCAGCAGGACAAGCCCGACCAGCGGGACAAGGCCCCGCAGCGCGGTTCGGACTGTTTTCCGAAACTTCATCACAACCGTCTCATAACTTCCGCATTGAAGACCAGCTCGGTCACCCGCCACTGCTCATATTTCTCCACGGGCAGATCGACACCATTTTCAAATGCCTTGTTGACGGCCCGCTTTGCCACATCATAGGCATTCTTCACAGCATCGTCACCCCCACCCTTGGCATCAATCATCTCCACATCAATAACACGGCCTTCCTTGTCAAATTTTATGCGAACCGTCACGATGACCCGCTGTGCTTCTGATGAAAGGGCCCCGATGTTCCATTCATCCTTCACCTGGGAATGCAGACGGCCCATCTCGTTCTCCGTCAGCCTTTGCGACGGGACACCGAGAGGAGGCAGGGCGGCCCATTGCGTGATTTGCTGCTCGATCGTATCGGCAACAATCGCCTCTGTGAGATCAATGTTCGGCGCGGGTGCATCTGGTCGCAGGAGCGGGACTCCCTCGCCGAGCAGCATCGACAGGCGCTGGCTGTATGTTTGAATTGCAACTGGTGTCGTTGCCTCACCGGCCTCATCGGCCTCTGTGAGAATTTTCGGAGTCGACGCCTCGGGCGCGGTTGCCGTCCTGCTGTCCTCCACTGTCTCGACCGCGTCCGCATCTGCCTCTGCATCCGGCCGGGTGGCCTCGCGCGCAACATCATCCCGGGCAATCTCGGGCGGGCTGTCAGGTGTCACTGTCAAATCCACCCGCGGTGCCTCAGGCAACTGCAACGCCTCGCCAAGTTTGAGGTCCGGCGTGGACACAGTCCGGGATTCTTCCACAATCCCTGACTTCACACCGAATGCAAACACTTCCGTATCATCGGGAATCTGCTCCAGTTGAATGACCGCAGGGACCTCGAGCTGCGGCACAAGGCTGTCGGGAAGCTCCGGTCGATCCGGGATATTGAGGTGCGTGGTCAGCAGCTGCCGGGCATCCACATCGCTTTCCGGTGGTGTGCTGACACCGGCATTGACAATGATTTCAACCGTCCCGGTATCGTCAACCGGCGTGCTGGCAAGAGCATGGCTGATCGGCACCGGTGAAACCAGTGAGACATATTCTGCTTCGGTCAGAATCTCGACATCAAGTGCCGGTATATCCTCAATGGGTTGGCTGGATTGGCTGTCAGCCCCGAAATCCGAAAGCAGGAAGAGGCCTGTTCCATGGAGGAGAAGTGAAATCCCGAAAGCGATTTTCATGGATCACACTCAGTTCCCGCTGCCATCCAGCGAAGGGCCGCCGGCATCGGTCACCAGCGCGATATCATTGAAACCGGCATTGTTCAGCGCCCCCATAACCTGCATGATGATCTCATAGCGGGCATTGCCGTCCCCGCGCAGATATATGCGCCGCGTTTCCCGCTCCTGCATGATTGCTTCCAGACTCGGAACGAGGTCACTGCGCTCAACGATGCTCGACTGGATTGCGACCTGCCCCGCAGCATTGATTGTCAGGGTCAGCGGCGTCTCATCGCTCGCCGGGAGTGCCTTCGCCGCCGTGTCGGGGAGTTCGATCGGCACACCAACCGACAGGAGCGGTGCGGCAACGATGAAGATGATCAGCAGCACGAGAACGACGTCAACAAAGGGCGTCACATTGATCTCGGCCATCGGCTGAAGCATATCGCCCGAACCGGATCGACGGCGACGGCCTGCTGTCCCTGCATTCAGTTTCATCGCCATGATTACTGCTCGATCTCCCGCGACACAATTGAGGAAAACTCGTCGGCAAAATCATAGAACCGGGCCGCAAGACGGTTCACGCGTGCCGACAGGCTGTTGTAGAAGATCACGGCAGGAATGGCTGCGAGGAGTCCGAGGGCGGTGGCCGCCAGGGCTTCACCGATGCCGGGCGCAATGGCTGCCAGATTGGTGTTTTCCTGGATGCCGATCTCCCGGAACACATTCATGATTCCCCAGACCGTCCCGAAGAGTCCGACAAACGGTGCGGACGCACCGACGGTTGCCAGGAAATCAAGACCGGACGAAAGACGGTTGACTTCCCGCGAGACTGCATTGTCCATTATGCGGTCAATCCGCATCTTGGTGCCGGTGATCAGGAGACCGTCCGCCCTGTGGGATTTTTCCCACTCATCCATGGCCGCGCAGAATATCCGCTGTGAAGCCCCCCGCGGGCGGGCCTTGATCTTCTCGTAGAGATCCTCAACCGGATTGCCGGACCAGAAGGCGTTTTCAAAGCGATTGGTATCGCGGCGGGTCCTGCCATAGCTGATTGATTTATGAAAGATGATCGCCCAGCACCACACGGATGCGACCAGCAGCAGAATGATGACGGATTTGACAACAATGCCGGCCTGAAGAAACAGGGCGGCAATCGAAAAATCAACACCGCCAGCTGCATTAAGTACGTCGACTTCCATCGTTCTGCCCGCCTTCCGGGTTGCCATGCCTCACGCAGGTCTTGCCCCGATCATATCCTATTCCGGCGTGGCAGGCAATTGTCGTTTCACTGTGGGCAGGACCTGCAAGGTGCACGGGGCCCCGCACGGTCAAGGTCCTCCCAAGGTCTGCCTGCTTCACGCCGGGTCGTCGCTCACGAACTTCCCGAGGGCGGCAAGGACATCATCGGGCATGCGATCGGGGCGACCTCTTGCATTGACGCAGACCAGACCCACCCGGGCGGCAAAGAGGTGCTCATCGTCGCGGAAAATATCCTGCGCCATTTCCAGTCGCACCGCCCCCGGTGTCGTGATGCGTGTCCGAACACGGAGCATGTCATCAAAATATGCCCCGCGATTGTATTCGGCCGTCAGTCGGCGAACCACAAACGTGATGCCGTGCTCGGCCCGCAGCTCTGATTGCCGGATACCCGCCGAACGCAGCATCTCCGTGCGGGCCCGTTCAATAAAACACAGGTAGTTCGCATAATAGACATGTCCGGCAAGGTCCGTGTCTTCATAGAACACCCTGAGTTCGTAGTCATGCATCGGGCACATCCGCAAAGAGATCCGGCCCGCGCGTTTCGTCAGGCACCGGCAGTCCGAGATGATTCAGGGCCGCATTGGTGATCATGCGTCCGCGCGGAGTGCGCTGGATGTAGCCCTCCTGCAGCAGATAGGGTTCGATGACATCCTCAATGGCATCGCGTGATTCATTCATGGCCGCTGAAATCGTCTCGACACCCACAGGGCCACCCCCGAATTTTTCCGCAATCAGCCGGAGATAGCGCACGTCGTTGGCATCAAGCCCCTTCCCGTCAACGGCAAGCCGGTCGAGGGCCTTTGCAGCAATCGCCTGATCGATCATATCCGATCCATCGACAACGGCAAAATCCATGACCCTGTTCAGCAGGCGGTTGGCAATCCGCGGTGTTCCCCGCGACCGGTGCGCGATCTCCATCGAACCTTCGGGGTCAATGCCGATTTTGAGCAGTCCGGCCGCCCGCCTCAGGATCATGTCAAGCTGCTCTGGCGGGTAGTATTCCAGCCGTTGATGGATACCGAAACGGTCACGGAACGGTGTGGCCAGCAGACCCTGCCGCGTTGTTGCTCCAATCAGGGTAAACGGATTGAGACCGATGCGAACGGACCGGGCCGCCGGGCCGCTCCCGATGAGAATGTCAAGCTCATAACTCTCCATGGCCGGGTACAAGACCTCTTCAACCATCGGATGCATACGGTGAATCTCGTCGATAAAGAGCACATCATTCCGTTCCAGATTGGTCAGGATTGCAGCAAGATCACCGGCCTTCGCCAGAATCGGACCTGACGTCATTTTGATGCCGGCATCAATCTCGCGTGCCATAATCCTTGCCAGAGTGGTCTTGCCCAGCCCGGGCGGCCCGACAAAGAGGACGTGATCGAGAGTCTGCCCGCGTTTGCGGGCACTTGCGATGAACACCCGCAGATTCGACCGCAGGGCATCATGTCCGATAAACTCATCAAGCGTACGGGGCCGCAGGGCCCGATCGGGTTCAAGATCCTCCCCGCCCGCATCACCATCCACAACACTCACCGCTCTGCATTCCCGCCAAGGCTTCGCAGGGCAACCCTGATCACCTGTTCCGTATCAAGATCATCCGCATCCCCAACCGCGGTGACCACCGCCCGCGTTGCATCAGAGCGTGAGTATCCCAGATTGACCAGAGCAAGAATGCAATCGGCCTGGCTGACACTCCCTGAATGATCCGGGGCCAATACAGGACCGGCCGCATCCCCAACCCCGGCCTCGCCGGGATCGACACCGGAGACCGCCCCGCTGTCCGGCATGAAACCCGCATAGGACTCAGCGCGCTCAATAAGCGTGGTGGATTTTTCCTTCAGTTCATTCACGACGCGCTGCGCAATCCGCTTGCCGATGTACTGCGCAGCTGTAATCGCGTTCCAGTCACCCAGCGATATCGCCTGGATGGCCTTGCGGACCCCGAGCGTCCCAACGATGGATTGTGCGGCCCTGACCCCCACTCCCTGCACGGTCAGCAGGGCCCGATAGAGGTCGCACTCGGCCGGATGCAGAAATCCCGACAACTGCATGAGATCCTCGCGCACCAGAAGATCGGTGTAAAGGATCAGCGTCTCCCCCGGCGGCGGGATGCGCGCCAGGGTGGCTGTCGAACAGTGCACAACGTAACCAACCCCGCCCACATCAAGCAGAACGGCATCCTCGCGGCACTCGACGACGATACCGCGCAGTCGGCCGATCATGAGATCACAGCCATCGACCCGCCCGCCTGGATCCGGGACATCCGTGTATCGAGCAGCGCATGGGTTATTGCGACAGCCAGAGCATCAGCCGCATCACCGGCGGCGATATCCGCTCCCCCAAGGTGCATTCTGACCATATAGGCAACCTGGTCCTTGTCAGCATGACCCGCACCCACAACCAGCTTCTTGACCCGGTTCGGGGCGTACTCCGCAACCACAATCCCCGCCTGTGCCGCTGCGAGCATCGCCACGGCGCGCGCATGGACAAGTTTCATCGAGCCCATGGCGTCGGTATTCACAAACAGCTGCTCGATAGCCGCCCGCTCCGGGTCATGCTCCACCACAACAGCCCTGATGCCCTCATAAACCCCCAGCAAACGCGTGGACAACGCTTTGCCCTGCGGGCGCACAACGCCATGGGCCACATGGTTCAGATGAACCCCATCGACCTCGATCACGCCCCACCCCGTCAGCCGCAAGCCCGGATCGATTCCCAGAACTCTCATTCCACCTGCCACTTCAACCACCGCCAGCCCCCGGACCAATACGATGATCACCGGCAGAAGTCCAAACCGAATGCATCCCTGACAGAGACCTCAAGAAGCGGACCGGCTGTCAATGCGACAGGTGAGCGTAGGCAGAAGGGGCCCAGGAGGCCGTGCTTCATCAGGGATCATCTGCCGGTGCGGACCCGGCGCTGTCTCCATTTCGACCCCGGGCGTTGCCTCCCAGGGCCGAAGCCGGGTGTGTCTGACCGGCAATCAGCCCCGGGGATTGATCTCGGAAACATGTGTCGCAACCGGTTTTCCCGTCTTCGGGTTTTCACCCAGGATAAACGAGACCGGATCACCGACATTCAGATAGTCAAATCGATCATCTGTGCCAAGGCCATCGTCTATGACCCAGCTTGCATGAAAGAACAGATTTTCACCACCGCTGTCAGGTGCGATAAATCCGTAGTCGCGCGCCGGGGGCAGATTGACGACAACCCCGGTCTCGTATTCCTCTTCAGCATCACCATCACCAGGCATCGGCTGATCGTAAATGTCACCGGAGGGTTCGGGATCGCTCTGGATGCTGTTCGACAGAAACAGGTTGCTTACAAGCGGTTCGCTCCCCCGGGTGCGGTGATCAATGTCCGTGCTGACAAGCAGCGGATAGGGAACCACATTCAAAAGGTCCTGAGCGACCCGCAGGACAATCTGCCCGTCAGATGACTGAACATCCCAGGCCGCAACCATGACCCGGCAGCCCCAGGAACCCAGACGGTCGGCGAGCGGGACGAAGTCCTTGTCGCCTGTCACGAGCACAACCACATCAACCCGTTTGAGGAATGCGGCTTCCAGCGCGTCAATGACAAGTGATGTATTGACCCCGCGTTCCTCGATCTGCTGACCGGGATGCACATACATGACCGGAAAGTGTGTCTTGACACGCGCCCGGTTCAGCGCATCCTCGAATTTCCTCTCACCGAGCAGGCGCCCCTGCCTGCTGGCCTCTTCAGCCGGGAACCGCCCGCGGTAGTACTGGGCTTCCGCGATCTGGCAAAAATTGGGATCAACATCCTCCCTCTGTGCAATTTCACAGCGCAAATACTCATGAAATCCCGAAATCGAGAGGCGCGACTGGCGCGGATGATGGTAGCGATAGTAATCACTGGCATAGGCAAAGTAGGTGCCGTCATAGTAGACACCGATTCGGATAAACCTGCTCATTGTGCAAAGAGCCTCCGTTCCGGAAGATGGGCGTACGCGCGCTTCTTGACCTCCTGAAAGACAGTGTCGTCGATTCGCGGGATGGATCCGCCTGCTGTCTTGCACGGCATGACTCTCCGCGTCGACCGGGTCATGATGTGATTGCAGACCACCCGGCAATCCCTGCCAACGGCCCGGGATTGAATCTCCACTGATCTCAGGTCATCGGGCTGGACTTTCATCGTAACCGGCAAAATCACGACAGCGCCCTCCGCGAACAGTTTCCCGGAGAAGGCACGGGGACAAGACGCCTCTTCTGCTGGAATTCCCGCTTCCCGGTGCCACTCGGGGGCAGATGCCGGCAGACCCTGCGGGCCTTCTGAATTTTCTTCAATTCCGGATCCGTCACCGGGCAGTCCTCCGTGCATCAAGCGCATCGCGGACCCTGACCCCGGCGCGGAATCGGGGCAAAACAGAACCCGGAATCCTGCCCGAGCGACCAGGGCAACCCAGTCTCCACGAAGAACCCTGATTCACTTGACTATTAATCGCCGACTTCACAGCAGAACTCCATCACAACGGGGCCCGTCGACCCTAAAGCTATTAGGGAGATGAGGTGGCGGTGCACCCCTCTCTTGTGCGTCCCTGTTGAACGAGGGGAAGCGGGAACCCGGCCCGAGCCAAATCCCACAATTTATTGTGCCGACACTTGGCGGCCCGGGGCTGCATTTTCAAGTGCTGATCACACAATATTTCAATTTATTGGGGATTATATACCTAAGTGCCAAGACTGCTGACGGCTCGAATCAGCCATCCTTG
>JAPOSK010000615.1:0-8619 GCA_026709725.1 Paracoccaceae bacterium
CCCCGCCCGATGCGGCCCGGGCGATGACGCCATGGAGGTGATGATGAGGGAGGGGGCGGTTCACGGTCCGCACGGGGGCCCTGCGGGCGTCCATCCCTTGAGGCGTCAGCCCCTGCCCGGGACGGAGACGCCGTGGCAGGGGATGCGGACCCTCGGGGGCGTGCGCCGGCGATCAGGATGGGGGAGAGGATCGGGATGCAGGGGGATGGTGCGGGGTTGGGTGTGTTGCGTTGACAGGGGCCGGTCCGGGCGCGGAGTCATCTGGGCATCAGGCACCAGTAATCAAGATCCAGCAGGAGATTTGCATCATCATAGGGATCGATGCCATCATCACCGGTCCTGCCGAGCCGGGTCCTGAGGCGAAGGGCACCGGCGCCCGGCGTCGGATGGTCGGCATGATCAATGACTTCGGTACGTGCCGTTACGGTCTCACCAGCGAAAGCGGGATTGACATGGGTGCCCGAATTGATGGCAAGGATTATCTGGGCATTGGCAAGGCCATTGCAGGTGAAAGCCCGTGCCAGTGAAATCATGTGCCCGCCATAGATCAGTCGCTGCCGGTCCGGGCGGGCATTGATGTCAAAATGAACCCTTGCCGTGTTGTGATAGATGCGCGTGGCCAGCATGTGTTCAGTGTCGGTGAGGGTGGTGCAGTCGACATGATCGATCATCTCGCCGACAGTATAATCGCCAACCCGATAGGTCTCGCCGGTGGCGCCGGTGTCAAAAACACGAAAGTCCAGGCCCCGGGGCACCGGAAGATCCTCGGCGGGAACCGCCGGCAGAGTGGCAGGAACAACGGTCTCACAGGGTGGTTCTTTTTCATTGCGTTTGCGGATCATGACCCAGCGCTTGTAGGTCAGGACCGGGGTCTCCGACTGGTCAAGGCCAGTTGTTTCGACCCAGATTATGCCCGTCCTGCCATTGGAATTTTCCTTGATGCCGATGACCTTCGAGTGTGCGTGCAACGTATCGCCATAATTGACAGGCTTGAGAAATCGTGCCTCGGCATAACCGAGATTGGCAATGGCATTGAGCGAGAGATCCCCGACAGTCTTGCCGAACACGATGTGAAAAACCAGCAGATCATGGACCGGGCTTGCGTTCAACCCGCATGATCGTGCAAACGGGTCAGATGTGTAGAGAGGATGCCTGTCGCCATAAATGCAGTTGTAGACGGCAAGATCGCCCCGGGTGACAGTTCTGGGCACGGCATGGCTGAGGATCTGGCCCACAGCGAAATCCTCCAGGAAATACCCACGACCGGCCTTGCCCGCGACTTCCCTTGTCATGCCAAAACTCCGCCCTGCAAATCAGTGCACTGCAATACCGATGACAGGAGTCAATGCCAATCCTCTGAACACATCATATATTCGAGTGCACCCGTCGGTTGTGATCGAATGGATAGGGTTGCGACTCGCATACCTTTCAGATGGCCTGCCCACACCTTTGCACGATAACGGGTTTGCGGCCCTGCCTCCCGCAGAAAAAGTGATTCACTCGTGGGCGGTGCCGCCGCCCTGATCGCAGTCGCTGGGCCTGATGACCACCGCTGGCCCGTGCCGCAACCGGCTGTTGACAAAATCGCTGCCGCAAGACAGGGGACCCGGATGGAAAAGCACCGGATTCCCGCAATCCGCGGCTGATCCCTCTCCCGGGCGATGTGGAAAGATGCACGAGGAGCGTGACTGGCGGGTGGCTTACAGGAGGAAGGCAGGCAATGAGTTTTACGGAGATCCCTGAAGTGCCGATGCGGCGGAACCGGAGTGAACTGGCGGTGCCCGGCAGCCAGACGCGTTTTTTCGAGAAGGCGATCTCATCCGAGACCGATGTGATCTTCCTTGATCTTGAGGACGCGGTGGCACCGGACGAGAAACCCCGGGCGCGCCGGAATGTCATTGAGGCCCTGAATGATCTTGACTGGTCGGGAAAGACGGTCTCGGTCCGGATCAATGGTCTGGATACACCGTTCATGTATCGTGATGTTGTCGATGTGGTCGAGCAGGCCGGCCAGTTTCTTGATCTCATCATGATTCCGAAGGTCGGGTGCGCGAGTGATGTCTACGCTCTCGATGTGCTTGTCAGCCAGATCCAGAACGCCAGGGGCCAGAGCAATCGAATCGGTTTCGAGCTGATCATTGAATCGGCGCTGGGCGTCCGGAATGCGGATTCCATCGCTGCGGCGTCAAAGCGCAATGAAAGCCTGCATTTCGGGGTGGCCGATTATGCTGCCTCGGTGCAGGCAAGGACCACCAATATCGGTGGACCCGCTCCGGGTTATGTGGTGCTCACGGATCCCGATGATGCCGGATCGCGTGATATGCACTGGGGTGATATCTGGCATTATCCACTGACGCGCATGGTCGTGGCGGCCCGGGCCGCCGGTCTGCGGCCCATCGATGGCCCCTTTGGCGATTTCTCGGACCCTGAAGGCTACATGGCTGCGGCACGGCGCGCGGCGGCACTGGGCTGTGAGGGCAAATGGGCAATCCATCCGAGCCAGATCGGGCTGGCGAACACCGCCATGGGCCCTTCCGAGGATGAGCTGGATCAGGCCAGACGCATCCTGACAGCGATGGAGGAGGCAGAGCAGGCCGGCATGGGAGCGGCAACGCTGGACGGCAAACTCATCGATTATGCCTCCATCCGGCAGGCCAAAGCCATCGTTGCACGAAGTTGATCCCCCAATCAGGTAAAATGGGCGGAGTATGAATTCATGCTCCGCCGAACATTCTGAGTCTATGCCACGGATTCGACTACAACGTAGCGATCACCGAGTGCGGAAATCCAGCTTTTTGATCAGAACTGGCGCGACACATGTGCAGTCCCCACTAACACGCCCGACTCATGATAACGGTTAGAGCTTTCTGCCGGATAAGGCCTGGTAAATCCAAATGGAGAATTCTTCAGAAATGTCAATGGCAGTACTGCCATTGGCCGAACATGGCTTGATGAGCAGATCAGCGGCAATGTCCGCCAGGGTCATATCAGGACGCTGTTGTACTGTTGACTGAACGGGGCCTCCTCAAGTTCCGTGCCTCGCCTGTGATGACCTGAAAATTGGTGAGGGCGCATCCCAAAATCCGCATCATTGATCGTGCCGTTCTCCCCCTCAACATGTCAACCTCTCCCCGGAATGGAGATACGCCGACCGGAGCCTGAATCCTCTATGGCAGTGTCTTTGCGATCCGGGATTGGAGAACAGAAAAATGCAGATTGTCATGATCAGCATGGAATCGGGTCCCGTTGACAATCTCCTTGATCCATCCCGACTCCAATGCCAACCCAGATCCAGCATGCGCCCGGAAGGGCGGCCTGCCCAGGGCAGGAACCCATCCATGAATCGGGGCAGAACCCTTCCGCGCCGACCGCATGGGGGCAGGGATCGCGTGCCCCTGTCCCGGCAGGCCGGGGTGATTGCGGGGCGGTGGGTGTCAACGGGCCCAAACCAACCGCCTTCCTTCATAACTCTGTCCCCGACGGAAGCACTTCCGGAGGGTTTCCACGCAATACGGCGACATGAAAGTTGGGGAACTCAGCAGGGCAGGCCCTGACTGCAAACCGGCTAGGCGATGGTCCGGTCGACCTCAAGCCCGTCCGTGTAGGTGACTCCCCGGCAGAAATCCTGTTCTGGACCGTGTGCCGGTTCACGGGGTCCTTGCGGCACTGCCAGGAGAGTGAAAAAACGACAAGGGATCTCCGTACAGGCATCACCCCGAGGGGCAGAACACGCTTGTTGCGCCCGATGTCAATCCGGTGCACAAGACTGTCTGATGCGTGTTCCGGTGGCATTCGGGCTCCAGGATCCCTATACTGGAACGGTATTCCCAACTGGAGATGGGCCATGTTCATGTCTCATGCACTGGGTCAATTCATCCGACGTGGCGAAAAGACACTCCCGCCGGTCTTTGCCGGGCGGAAGGCGATCATGAATGACATCCTTGCCATTGCCCGCGAATCGTGGATGATCGCTGATCATCACCTCCCCGGTGCCACCCGCATCCTCCAGGGAGCTCCCGGGGCAGGCAAGAGTTCGATCCTTGCCAAGATTGCAGGCGTGTCAGCCAGCGGTCAACCGGGGACGGGTCCGGCACCGCGGGTTCTTGCTCTCAACTCTGCCGACATCACCTGCCCAGCTGACATCCTCATCCCGCTTGCCCGGCTCGTGAATCCAGACGCGGCACCGGCATTCCTTGCCGACTATTGCCAGACCCGCGGGGTCGAGGGTGGTGTTCGCGTCCTTGGCACGGGTGCCAGTGGTTATGTCGCAACCACCCATGCCCACAGAGAGCCCGAGCCCACCCTGAGAGCCTTTCGGGACTGGGCGGATGGTCTTGATGTCGGCACTGGCATCACGGGTCCGATCATTATTGCCATCGATGAATCGCAGCGCTTCAGTGAGGACCCCACCACACCGCTGGCCAAGCTGCTGCAAGGTATTCATGATGGCTGCAACCTTCCCCTGACCCTCGTCATGGCCGGATTGTGCGACACCGCTGATAAAGCCCAGAGCATGGGTCTCACGCGCGGGTTGACGGTTCACCCGGTCGGCTCTCTGGCCGCTGAGGATGTCGCCTCCCTCATGACCGGGTTCTGTCACCATTTCGGTATGGACCCAAGAGGTCATGAGGAACATCTTGAGCAGTTGGCCGCACCCTGTGAGGGCTGGCCTCGCCACCTGCATTTTGCCCTTGCAGCCCTCGCCACCGATGCCCTGGCGATGGATGGTGATCTCGCCCGCCTCAACTGCATCAACTGGTCCTGCATCCAGGCGGCTGCAATGGCCAGTCGCACCCGCTACTACCAGGCCCAGCAGTCTCCGGCGATGGAGGAGTCCGCATCCCTTGTCGCTGCCGTTTTGCATGCTCTGAAGCCGGGCTGTCGCCGATTCGATGTCGTCAACTCCATCATGGCGCATGAGGGGGTGCATCCCGGACGGCAGTGGTGCCTTCCGGCGGACATGAATGCGGATATGATGACCGACCATCTTGTCCATCAGGGCGCCCTGCAGACGATGCCCGACGGTACCATGACCTGCCCGATCCCCTCATTCCGGACCTGGCTCGTCGCAGCGGGCCGGATTGCAGATCCTGAGATGGTGCACGCAGTGACGCGTGTTGGTGATTGTTCTGCACTCCGGGACCTGCTTGCAGGTGGCGCCGATCCCAATGCCACGAACGCGCAGGGCGCCACACCGTTGCACCTTGCCGCCCACAATGGACAGGCAGTCATCATCCCGCTTCTCCAGACAGCCGGGGCGGACCTTGAGGCTCGTGACGGTGATGGCATGACCCCGCTGCATGTGGCTGCCCTGCAGGCCCACCCGGCAACCGTGCAATCTCTCATTGATGCCGGTGCGGACATGAAGGCCATGACAGCCGACGGTTGGACCGCGCTTCATGCTGCCACCAGGATGGGATCGGCTGCCACTGTCACCGTGCTTCTTGCATCCGGGGACGCGGTCAACTCCCGGGGAGCCGATGGGACAACTCCCCTCCATTGGGCTGTCCAGCGCACTGACACCGAGGCCGCTCTCCTGATCCATGCCCTCCTTGATTACGGTGCCGATCCCCTGGCCGGGGACACAAAAGGCCGTCCGCCCCGCGCTCTGGCAGGAGAGAACCCTTCTCTGGTCGATACACCGCCGCTTGCCCGACTCGAGCGGGCCGCCGTGTCAGCACCAAAGGACAACAGCCCTTCCCCGGCTTTGTGAGCGGGCTCCGCCCTCACTTGGGCTTGGCTCCAGTGCGCCACCCGGACCGGAAGTGGGGCTGAAGTCAAACTGCGGGAAATCCGTTGTGAAACCGGACATTTTGGCCAATCCTTCCTGCCCGGCAGATTGACTGCCGGGCAGGCCGCACTTCAGGGCAGATCCTCGGGGTTGCCGGATTTTTCGCGGGATTGCTGCCCGGAAAATGGGACGGAAGCACGCGGTTGAGAGATGCGGTTGCAGAGATGGAGGCCGGAACCCGATTGCAGGTTGCAATGATGGTTTTATGAAATTAGTGACGCGGTCGCGCAGACGGACAGCGGAGCAAGGAATGATGCGTTCAAAACTGGCCATGATCGGAGCGGGGCAGATCGGTGGGACACTCGCCCATCTGGCGGCGTTGGAAGAGCTCGGTGATGTTGTGCTCTTTGATATTGTCGAAGGTGTTCCGCAGGGCAAGGCGCTTGATATCGCTGAAAGCGGACCGATATTGGGCATTGATGCTGGGCTTGTCGGTGCATCGGGCTATGAAGCCATTGCCGGTGCCGACATCTGTATTGTGACTGCTGGCGTTCCTCGCAAGCCGGGAATGTCCAGGGATGACCTGCTGGGTATCAATCTGAAAGTCATGAAGGCCGTTGGTGAAGGCATTGCGGCGCACGCGCCGGATGCCTTTGTGATCTGCATTACCAATCCGCTGGATGCCATGGTCTGGGCCCTGCAGCACTATGCCGGATTGCCGCGGGAAAAGGTCACGGGGATGGCCGGGATTCTGGATTCCGCCCGCTTCCGGCATTTTCTTTCTCTCGAATTTGGCGTTTCCATGCGGGATGTCAGTGCGTTTGTGCTGGGGGGGCATGGTGACACGATGGTGCCGCTTGTACGGTATTCAACCGTTGCGGGGATCCCGCTGCCTGATCTTGTCGAAATGGGGTGGACGACGGCTGAAGCATTGGCGGGGATTGTCCAGCGCACACGTGACGGCGGGGCTGAGATCGTGAACCTCCTGGGTTCAGGCTCCGCATTTTATGCACCGGCTGCCGCGGCGATTGAGATGGCAACGGCCTATCTGAAGGATCAGAAGCGGGTGCTGCCCTGCGCTGCCTCTGTTGACGGTCAGTTTGGTATCGACAATCTCTATGTTGGTGTGCCGGTTGTGCTGGGCGCGGGGGGTGTCGAACGAATTGTCGAGATTGCCCTTCAGGATGACGAACAAAATCTTTTTGATCAATCGGTTGCAGCAGTCCGGGAGCTGGTCCGGGTGTGCAAGCAGATCGATCCGGATCTTGACCGGACGTAGTCATGGCGAAGAGATCGAGCAGGTCGGGTCCGAGGACTTGTTCTGGCGGGGCCGCTGATCAATGAACATTCACGAGTATCAGGCCAAGGAACTTCTCCGCCAGATTGGGCTGCCGGTTGCGGATGGCCGGGTGGTGCTTCGCGCTGAGGATGCCAGAACGGCAGCAGCCGAACTTGATGGACCGGTCTGGGTTGTCAAGGCCCAGATTCATGCCGGTGGTCGCGGCAAGGGGACCTTCATCGAGGCGGATGCCGGGAGCGGGGGCGGTGTCAGAATTGCCCGCTCAGCCGAAGGTGCCCGCGTTGAGGCTGTGAGCATGCTTGGTCGGACCCTGGTAACCCATCAGACCGGGCCGTCCGGCAAGCAGGTCAACCGGATTTACATTGAAGATGGCGCAGAGATTGAACGCGAGCTCTATCTGGCGATGTTGCTGGACCGGGCATCATCACGGCTTTCGATCGTCTGTTCGACCGAGGGGGGTATGGATATCGAAGAGGTCGCCCGGAGCCGGCCCGGGGAGATCACGACAGTGCGTATTGATCCCCTGCACGGGATTCAGGCCTTTCACGGTCGCAAGGTTGCAGCGGCGCTGCAACTTGGCGGCGGACAGATTCGCCAGTGCATCAAACTGGTTACCGGCCTCTATACCCTCTTCCTCGACAAGGATTGCGAGCTGCTGGAGATCAACCCGCTGATCGTTACAGGGTCAGGTGACCTGCAGTGTCTGGATTGTAAAATGAGCATTGATTCCAATGCCCTCTATCGGCACCCTGACCTGATGGCACTGCGCGATGAGTCCGAGGAGGATCCCAAGGAACTCGAGGCTTCAAAATACGATCTGAACTACATCGCGCTGGATGGAGAGATCGGCTGCATGGTCAACGGCGCCGGGCTGGCGATGGCCACAATGGACATCATCAAACTCTACGGGGCATCACCGGCAAACTTTCTTGATGTGGGTGGTGGTGCAAGCAGGGAGAAAGTGGTGGAGGCGTTCAAGATCATCACCTCTGATCCGAGTGTCAGGGGAATCCTGGTCAATATCTTCGGCGGGATCATGCGGTGTGACATTATCGCCGGCGGAATTGTGGAGGCGGTCCGGGATGTCGGTTTGACCGTACCGCTCGTTGTCCGCCTTGAAGGGACCAATGTTGAGGAGGGCAAGGAGATCATCCGCTCAAGCGGTCTGAATGTTATTGCCGCTGACGATCTCGGTGATGCCGCCACCAAGGTTGTCACCGCCATCGGTTCAGGGTCGTAACAGATATGCGAAAGCATCAAACCGGCAGGGGACAGGAGCAGGGCGCATGGCTGTCCTTGTAGATTCATCAACGCGCGTGCTCTGTCAGGGGCTGACCGGATCCCAGGGCTCCTTTCACACTGAGAACGCTCTTGCATACGGCACCAGAATGGTTGGCGGGGTTACGCCGGGCAAGGGCGGAACCACACATCTTGATCTGCCTGTATTTGACACAGTTGGTGAGGCCCGGGCCGCAACCGATGCCGACGCCAGCGTCATCTATGTCCCGCCGCCGTTTGCAGCTGATGCAATTCTCGAAGCGATTGATGCCGGAATTGAACTGATCGTCTGTATCACCGAAGGCATTCC
>JAPOSK010000615.1:8629-12575 GCA_026709725.1 Paracoccaceae bacterium
CCTGTCCTGAGCATGATTGATGTCAAGCGTGCGCTTGCAGGGTCGAACACGCGCCTCGTTGGACCGAACTGTCCGGGTGTGATTACACCGGGTGCGTGCAAGATCGGGATCATGCCGGGTCATATCCATCTGCCGGGTTCGGTTGGCGTCGGTTCCCGCTCGGGGACACTGACCTACGAGGCCGTCAAGCAAACGACGGATGCCGGTCTTGGTCAGTCAACCTGCATCGGTATCGGCGGTGATCCAATCAAGGGAACCGAACATATTGACGCACTTGAGATGTTCCTTGCTGATGAGGCGACCACATCGATTATCATGATCGGTGAGATCGGCGGCTCCGAAGAGGAAGAGGCGGCCCAGTTCATTGCAGATGAACGGAAAAGGGGTCGCAGCAAACCCATCGCCGGGTTCATTGCCGGCCGCACCGCGCCGCCGGGACGGCGGATGGGGCATGCCGGGGCGGTTATATCCGGTGGCAGGGGGGGTGCCGATGACAAGATTGAAGCGATGCAATCAGCAGGGATTGTCATTGCCGAGTCACCCGCCAGTCTGGGTGAGGCTGTCCTCAGGGCTCTTGAGGGATCAGTGGGGCATTGAGGGACAGCAGGCGGATTGCGGGAGCATCACTGGGCTGTGAATGGAGGAATATGTGAGCAATCGTGATCTGCATGCAACCGGTTTTCTGGCTGGAAGCAATGCGACCTATGTCGAGTGGATGCTGCAGAACTACACTGCCGATCCACAGTCTGTCGATGAGTCCTGGCGTGCCTATTTTGCTGCCCTTGATGACACGGTTGCCAGGGGACTGAACGGGACAGGTCCGAGTTGGGCCCGCACGGACCAGCCGGTCAATGGTCGGAACGACATCACAGCAGCCTTCGATGGTGTGCAGCCCGCTGTGATGGAACAGATGGCTGCCGAAATCAAACCGGGGATACAGAGAGCGGCAGCGGAGGGCGGGGTGGCGATGACCCCTGAGGGGATTTCGCAGGCCGTGCTGGATTCAGTCCGTGCGCTGATGCTGATTCGTGCCTACCGCATCCGTGGCCACCGGATTGCAAGCCTTGATCCGCTGGGTCTGCTGCATAATGGCGTGCGCCCCGAACTCGATCCCGAGAATTTCGGATTTGCCGAGGCAGACATGGATCGTCCGATCTATCTTGATTTTGTTCTGGGGATGCAGTTCGCCACCATGCGTCAGATTCTCGACCGGGTCCGCAAGACCTATTGCGGCGATCTGGCCCTGCAGTACATGCATATCTCCGACCCGGAGGAATCCTCATGGCTCAAGGAGCGGATTGAGGGCTACGATACCGAGGCACTGTTCACAGCCCAGGGGCGTCGGGCAATCCTGAACAAGCTCGTTGAAGCCGAAGGGTTCGAGAAATTCCTTCATGTCAAATACACGGGCACCAAACGTTTTGGCATTGATGGGGGAGAATCGCTCATCCCGGCCATGGAGCAGATCATCAAGCGCGGCGGTGCGCTCGGGGTGAGGGATATTGTCATCGGCATGCCGCATCGCGGTCGCCTGAATGTCCTGACAAATGTCATGGGCAAGCCGTTGCAGGCCATCTTCAACGAGTTTCAGGGCGGAAGCTCGAACCCGGAGGAAATCGAGGGCTCCGGTGATGTCAA
Organism: Paracoccaceae bacterium; assembly: GCA_026709725.1. Classification (GTDB taxonomy): domain Bacteria; phylum Pseudomonadota; class Alphaproteobacteria; order Rhodobacterales; family Rhodobacteraceae; genus MPNP01. Next base: position 10,268 of record JAPOSK010000615.1, read on the forward strand.
ATACCATCTTGGCGCTTCGGCTGATCGGGAATTTGACGGCAATACCGTCCATCTGTCGCTGACTGCCAATCCGTCCCATCTTGAAGCTGTGAACCCTGTGGTGCTTGGCAAGGTCCGCGCCAAACAGGACCAGCAGCATGATCAGGAGCGTCGCAAGGTCCTCCCGCTTCTGCTGCATGGTGATGCCGCATTTGCCGGCCAGGGGGTTGTCGCCGAATGCTTCAGCATGTCGGGACTTGTGGGTCACAGCACGGGCGGGACGATTCATCTGGTCGTGAACAATCAGATCGGCTTCACCACAGCACCGCACTTCTCGCGTTCGTCCCCCTATCCAACCGATATCGGGATGATGACGGAGGCCCCGATCTTCCATGTCAATGGTGATAATCCTGAAGCCGTTGTTCATGCGGCGAAGGTCGCGACGGAATTTCGCCAGAAGTTCCACAAGGACGTGATTGTGGACATGTTCTGCTATCGGCGCTTTGGCCACAATGAAGGTGATGACCCGACCTTCTCCCAGCCCAAGATGTACAACCATATCAAGTCCCACCCGACGACACTGGAGATCTATTCCGGACGCCTGGTGGAGGATGGTCTGGTTCCCCAGGATGAAATCGAGGAATGCAAAAACGCCTATCGGGAGAAACTCAACAAGGCCTTCGAGGCCTCGGCTTCCTATAAACCCAATGCCGCTGACTGGCTGGATGGCAACTGGTCCGGACTGAAAACCGCCGGTTCAAAATATGATCGGGGCAAGACCGGAGTCCCGGCCGCAATGATCCGCAAGGTTGGAAAAGCGCTGTGCCGCTACCCGGATAATTTTGCGATCCATCGGACCCTCAAGCGACAGCTCGCAAGCCGGCAGCAGGTCTTCAAGACCGGAGAGGGATGCGACTGGGCCATGGGGGAGGCACTGGCCTTTGGCACATTGCTCCTGGAAGGGTTTCCGGTGCGGCTTGCCGGCCAGGACAGCACACGGGGAACCTTCAGTCAGCGCCACAGCGCGTTCATTGATCAGGAGACCGAGGAAAAATATATTCCACTCAGCCACATTGATCCCGAGCAGGCCCGTTTTCAGGTCATCGATTCGATGCTGTCCGAGTTCGCGGTTCTCGGATTTGAATACGGCTACTCGCTTTCCGAACCCAATGCTCTCGTGCTCTGGGAGGCCCAGTTCGGCGACTTTGCCAATGGTGCCCAGATCATGTTCGACCAGTTCATCGGACCCGGTGAACGCAAGTGGCTCCGGATGTCCGGGCTGGTTGTTCTCCTGCCCCATGGCTACGAAGGGCAGGGACCGGAGCACTCATCCGCCCGCCCGGAACGGATTCTGCAGCTCTCGGCGGAGGAGAACTGGATTGTTGCCAACTGCACAACGCCGGCGAATTATTTTCATATCCTGCGCCGTCAGCTGCACCGGTCATTCCGCAAGCCGCTGATCATCATGACACCGAAATCCCTTCTCCGCCACAAGATGGCTGTCTCAAAACTCAGGGAGATGCAGAAGGGCACAACATTCCATCGCCTGCTCTGGGATGATGCTGAACAGGGAAATTCCGATCTGCAGCTGGTTGCAGATCGTTCCATCAGGCGTCTGGTGATCTGCACCGGCAAGATCTACTATGATCTTCTGGCTGAGCGTGATGCACGGGATTTGCGGAATATCTACCTCATGCGGGTCGAACAGCTCTATCCATTCCCGGCGCGCAGCATGCTGAGCGAAATCAGGCGCTTTCCGAAAGCCGATATCGTCTGGTGTCAGGAAGAGCCGAAAAACCAGGGTGCCTGGAATTTCATCGAGCCCAACATCGAATGGGTTCTGAACCAGGCGAAGGCGCGGGTCAGGCGCCCGAGATATATCGGTCGTCCGGCAGCGGCAGCCCCGGCCGGCGGCTTGCTGAAACAACACAACCAGGAACAGGCGATGATCGTCGATCAGGCCCTTGATCTTACAAAGGAAGGTTCATGAGTACGGAAATCCATGTCCCCACATTGGGCGAGAGCATAACCGAAGCGACAGTCGGTGCGTGGCTGAAGACCGCCGGTGAGCAGGTTGAGGTGGACGAGATCCTCTGCGAGCTCGAAACCGACAAGGTCGCGGTCGAGGTCCCGGCGCCAGTCGCGGGAACCATCGGTGAAATCGTGGCCAATGCCGGTGAAACAGTTGAGGTCGGCGCACTTCTGGCGGTCCTGACCGAGGGAGCGGGTTCTGCCGGGCCCGCGCCGAAAGGCGGCCCATCATCCACCGGGCGTCAATCCTCCGACCAGGACCAGGCCGGGGCGGAAGCGGTGGCACCGGCACCGGAAA
>JAPOSK010000572.1 GCA_026709725.1 Paracoccaceae bacterium
TGACAGCATGAAGCGAAAGGAGATCGGTCGTGAGGAGGTTCATGACAAATTCGGGGTCTATCCCGAGCGTGTTGTCGATGTCCAGGCGCTGACCGGTGACAGCAGTGACAACATTCCCGGCGCACCAGGGATCGGGGCCAAGACTGCACCGCAGCTGATCGAGGAGTTCGGTGACCTTGAAAGTCTGCTGGCAAATGCGGATCAAATCCCCCAGGAGAAGCGTCGGGCGGTTCTGACCGAACACGCTGATCAGATTCGGATGTGCAAGGAACTCGTTCAGTTGCGCAGGGATGCACCGCTGTCGGTCTGTCTTGACGAACTCGCCATCCGGGATCCTGATCCAAACACGGTTTTTGCATTCCTGCTGGAACAGGAATTCCGGACCATCGTGCGCCGCGCCGCCCGTTTGATGAAGGTCGACCCGCCGCAGATGCCTGAAATCCGTCGGGACATGATTGCTCCTTCAGGCAGCGGGACGATGGCTGACATCATGCCGATTGATCCGGCAGGCTATGAATGTGTCATCGACGATGCCGCTCTTGACCGCTGGCTTGCGACCATCAATGATTGTGGCTTCGTGGCGATTGATACGGAAACGACCGGGCTGAATGAAATGGAGGACAGGCTGGTTGGCATCAGCCTCTGCTGTGCCCCGGGCCAGGCCTGTTATATCCCGCTTCAACACAAGGAGCGGGACAGTCTTTTTGGCGCAGCCAACCGGCCGATAGATGGCCAGCTTGGTCTTGATCACGCCCTTGAGCGCCTGACACCGATGCTCACGGATCCTGCCATCCTGAAGATTGGCCAGAACATCAAGTTCGATCTCAAGATATTCAAGCAGCATGGTGTCACGGTCGAGCCGGTTGATGACACGATGCTGCTCGCCTATGCCCTGCACAGTGGTTTGCACAATCTCAACATGACTCTCCTCTCGGAGAAGTATCTCAACCACAAGCCAATTCCAATTGAGGATCTGATCGGCAAGGGACGCAAGGCAATTCCATTCCAGAATACCAAAATTGCTGATGCCACCCGCTACGCTGCCGAGGATGCAGATATTACCCTGCGCTTGTGGCAGACTTTCAAGCCCCGGTTGCCGATGGAGCGGGTCGCTACAGTTTATGAGACCCTTGATCGACCCCTGATCCCCGTGCTTGTGGATATGGAGCGTCACGGAATCAGGGTTGATGCTGATCATCTCCACCGGCTGTCCCAGCGGTTTGGGAGCAATCTTGCCCAGCTGGAATCGTCCATATTCAAGATTGCCGGTCAGTCATTCAACATTGGCAGCCCCATGCAGCTTGGACGGGTCATGTTTGAGGATCTGAATCTCCCCGGAGGGGAGGAGCGGACCCTGCGCGGGTACAAAACCGATGCCCGGATTCTGGAAGATCTTGCAGCTGCCGGATACGACTTTCCAAAACTCGTCCTGGACTGGCGGCATCTGTCAAAACTGCGTTCAACCTATACTGAGGCCCTGCCTGCACATATCAACGAGCAGACTGACCGTGTGCATACCTCCTATCGTATTGCCGGCGCGAACACAGGACGTCTCGCCTCCTCAGAACCCAATCTGCAGAACATCCCGATTCGAACATCCGAGGGCCGAAGCATCCGCGAGGCCTGTGTTGCGGAAGAGGGATATAAGCTCGTCTCACTTGATTACAGCCAGATCGAACTTCGTGTCCTGGCGCACAAGGCGGACATCACATCTCTCAAGGAGGCTTTCAGTGCGGGGCAGGACATCCATGCGATGACCGCAAGCCAGGTTTTCGAAGTTCCGCTTTCCGATGTTGATCCAGACAACCGTCGGCAGGCCAAGGCGATCAATTTTGGTGTGATCTACGGAATCTCGGCATATGGTCTTGCCCGGAATCTCGGCATCTCGCGTCACCAGGCCCAGGATTTTATCACCCTGTACTTTCAACGCTTTCCGGGGATTCGGGGCTATATGGATCAGGTTGTTCGATCCGCAAAGAAGGATGGATACGTCACAACTCTCTTCGGCCGTAAAATCCACACACCATCCATCAACTCCGGCGGCCCGCAGGGACAGTTTGCGCGCCGGGCTGCAATCAATGCACCCATCCAGGGATCCGCCGCAGACATCATCCGCCGCGCCATGATCCGATTGGCTCCTGCGATGCGTGCGCTGCCGGCCAGGATGCTGCTTCAGGTTCATGATGAGCTGGTCTTTGAGGTCCGGGATCATTTTGTTGAAGAGTTCATTGCCCTGGCCAAGCCACTCATGGAATCAGCCGACCGGCCGGCCCTGGCAATTGAGCCGCATCTCGTGGTCGATGCCGGTGTTGCCGACAACTGGGCCGATGCACACTGATGCGGTGCCATGACTGTAACTGGATTCCGGATACGGATTTCATTGCAGTTCAGGGAAATCTGTGACAGCCCGCCACCCCGGGACAGCAATCCATTCATATAGACAAGGAGGAAGGTGACTGTGGAAAAGCAGGAAATGACGGTCAAGATCAATGGTGAGCCGCTCTATACCCTGACGATGGGGGATGGCCCGCCGATCCTTCTCATGCATGGCGGGCTTGGCTTGAGTCACGATTATTTGCGCCCCTATTTCGACACGCTCGCCAGGACCAGCAAAATCATCTACTATGATCACCTGGGCAATGGTCGATCAGCCCGTCCGGCGAAGTTTTCGGACCTCACATTCCCCCGGCTCGTGTCTGACGGGATTGCGCTGATGGATCATTTCGGGCACGAAAAATTCACCCTTATCGGTCATTCCTATGGTGGATTTATCGCTCAGATGCTGGCGGCAATGCACCCCGAGCGACTGAATGGTCTGGTCCTCCTCAACACGATCCCGACTCTTGACTATGCCCCCCCAATATCAGGAGCCCGGCATCTCATGACGGCTTTCGAAAAACTCTTCAGCCAACCGATGGCCGACAATTCCGACTGGCAATCCACCTGGGGTCGGGTCATCCAGCTGTACTTCAAGAGCTATGATGCGGCGGTTGGCGCTGCACTGGATGCGAGCACTGTCTATGAGCACCGTGCCTGGAATGCCGGGAACGCGCTGCTGGGCGACTTCAACATGCTGGACGCGCTTCCCGACCTGAAGGTGCCAGCACTTGTCATGGGGGGCCTCCATGACAAAATCACCCCTCCGGGTCCAGGTGCCGAGCGCATCGCCGGTCTCCTGCCGAATGCAACACTCAGGCTCTTCGAGCAGGCCGCCCATTACCCATTCATTGAAGAACAGAAGAAATTCTTTGACGTGCTGGAGGACTGGCTGTCCAAGCTCAAATGAGGCGGGAATGCCCAGGATAATGACCGGTGGCTGACCCCTGGATGCATTCCGGACATTACGATTTCGGGGAATGCGTCAGCTATGGGCTCCAACAATATATGAGACGACCTCGGACATATCCGTCCCGCAGCGGGACATGTCCGCGATAACGTTGCCCTGACGAAGCACGACGATGCGTTCGCAGGCCTCAAAGACGTCATTCAGGCGGTGGCTGATGAGGATGATCGCGATTCCTTCATCCTTCATCTGCTTGATGAGCTTGAGGACGCTCTCGACCTCACGGACTGCCAGTGCTGCCGTCGGCTCATCCATGATGACAAGTTTGGGTTTGAAGGTCAGGGCACGGGCAATGGCAATGGTCTGCTGTTGGCCGCCCGAGAGCAGACCGACCGGGATGTGGATGGACGGGACATGGACACCAAGGCGATCAATCATTGCCTGGGCTTCCCTGTCGATCCGCGCCTTGTCAACGAATGCGGGCAGAACACCGAAAAGCCGCCTGGTTGGCTCCCGGCCCAGAAAAATATTGTTGGCCACATCCTGCTGGGGTGCCAGCGCCAGATCCTGATAGATCATCTCGATGCCCATCTGGCGCCGGGTGCCAGGGTCCTTGTGTGTGACATCCTGGTCGTTGAACCAGATCGTCCCCCTGTCCACCGGATAAACGCCGGTGATGGATTTCATCAGGGTTGATTTGCCGGCGCCATTGTCACCCACCAGACCGACGACCTCACCGGCTGCCACTGTCAGATTGACACCGTGCAGGACCCGGACGGCACCAAAGGATTTTTCGACACCCTTGAACTCGAGGAGTTTCACTGGACCTGCATCCCGCGGCTGCGGGTCTGATCCAGCCAGACTGCCGCAATCAGGACAGCGCCAATTGCCATCTGTTGATAATAGGCCTGCACGGCCATAAGATTGAGACCGTTTTGCAGGACTCCCATAATCAGAGCCCCGATCATGGTTCCAAGGATTGACCCCCGACCGCCAAAGAGATTGGTGCCACCGATGATCGCAGCGGTGATCGCAAGCAATTCATATGTCAGACCCGCGGTCGGATCGCCGGTATTCACCCGTGCCGTGAAGATCAGACCGGCAATGCCGGCCATCAAACCTGCGATCGTATAGAGCAGCATGCGCTGGCGGTTGACATTGACCCCGGTCGCCCTGGCAGCGTTTTCATTGTCGCCAAGGGCCAGGGTGTGATGGCCAAACGGTGTGTGGGCAAGAACATAATGGGCAATGAGTGCGACGGCGATCAGTATGAACACCGGCGTCGGGACTCCCCAGGGTCGGGCCTGACCCAGAAACAGAATCTCCTCGGGCAGCCCGTAAACCCCGCGTCCACTGGAGATGATCAGAGCCAGCCCACGGGCGATTCCCAGCATCCCAAGGGTCACAATGAATGCCGGGACCTTGCCGCGGGTAATGATGAACCCATTGACTGCCCCTGCGGCTGCGCCAGCGCCCAGCGCACCAAGAATCGTGAAGTACCAGGGCCACCCCAGAATGACGACAAGGGTGGCACCAGTCACTGATGAGAGGCCCAGAACCGAACCCAGCGAGAGATCAATTCCCGCTGCTGCAATGACGAATGTTGCCCCAATCGCCAGGATGCCAACCGTTGCTGAAGCCAGGATAATGTTGAAGAGATTGCTGGTCAGCAGGAAGACCTTGTCACCATCACCTGTTTCAGGTGACAGGATGGTCATCAGGACACAGAGGCCAAGGAGAACAAGAAGTGACTCGGCGCGGACATGCGTCCGCTCCAGCATCCGCGCAAGATTTCTCAAGAACACCATGATCAATCGGCTACCATGGAGGTCAATCGGCTACCATGAAGGGACTCTCGGGTCGGGGGCGGCTGAAAACAGCGACCGGGACTTGTGAATCCCTCCGAAAACCCGCCCGGACAGACCCTCTGGGCATCCACTGACGATCCTGCGGGCATGCGGACCCGCCTTGTGGCAGGTCCGCACTCAGTGCTACTTCACGAATTCGAGCATGGGCTCGGTGCCGGCATCAAGGACATCCTTGGTCAACACCAGCGTCGGGACGTAAATCCAGTCTCCATCGGGCGCATCACCCATCTTCATCGCCTTGACCATTTCGACAGCCTGCTTGCCGACAAGATAAGGCAATTGGGCCACCGACGCATTGAGCCGACCCGCATTGATGGACTTGACGGCATCTGAATTGCCATCCACGCCAATTACGATGACCTGATCACCCTTGCCGGCAGCATAGACGGTTTCAACCGCGCCAAGAGCCATGCCATCATTTGCCGCGAAGACGGCAACCAGATCGGGGTTGCTGGTCAGGATGTCATTCGTAATGTTGGCTGCCTTGCCACGATCCCAGTCGCCGGGCAGGGAGGCGACGATCTCCAGACCCGGTGCCAGTTCACCCAGGCGCTCGGCAAAACCTGTGGCACGTTTCTGGCCCGTCACGTTGCCCGAAAGACCTTCAATGACCAGAACAGGTCCTGATGCATCACTGCCAACCTGACCGACCAGCCATTCGGCACCCTGGGCACCGGCAGCGACATTGTCAGAACCGATGGAGAATGCGATATCGACTCCGGCATCAGCAGCGATGGCATGGTCAAGATTGCCATCAAGATCGACGACCGGGATGCCCATGTCGTTGGCACGCTTGAGGCAGGGCAGCAGGATCGTTGAGTTGATCGCTGCGGTGATCATTGCGTCCGGTCGCCGCTCAAGCATTGCATTGCAGACATTGAGCTGGGGTTCGGCCGCCTGGTCGCTTTCAACAGCCTGCAGGTAGTATTCCACCCCTGCCGCTTCGGCACCTTCACGGACCCCAAGTTCCATCGCGCCCCAGAACGGGTTCGACAGAGTCTTCATCAGGACACCATATGTCTCGGCTGCAGCAGGGAGCGCCAGCATGGCGACAACAGCTGTAACACATAATTTTTTCATAATTCTCCTACCCCTTCATTGTAGTAAACCAGCGAAACTCTATACCTCGGAAGATGAACATGCAACAATTTCCGGAAGCCCATCCATCCCATGCGGCCCTGCCCGATACCCCCGGAACCCCCGCTTCCATCCATAACTGAAGGATTGTGTTTATGCGTATTCTCTATGATCCGTATCCCCGGACAACCAGCGAGATCTTCAGTGATGAAATGCATCACCGCTTTATCCGGACCTACAAGGTCCTTGCTGTCAGGCCAGAGAATCGCGATGCGGATTATGACACATATTTGCCGCAGGCTGATGTCATCATCAGTCAGCAGCCAATGGGCCGTGATCGCCTTGTACGGGCGACCGGTCTCAAGGCCATTTTCAATGTCGAAACCAACTTCCTTCCCAATATTGACTATGCGTACTGCTTCGAGCGGGGCATTCATGTTCTCGCACCGAGTGCTGTTTTTGCTGAACCGGTTGCCGAGATGGGGTTGGGGCTTGCGCTCTCTCTTGCCCGTGATATCCATACGGCTCATGCCGACTTCCGGGCCGGGCAGGAGCAATACGGCCTGGCCGGCAACATGCATGCCCGGCTCCTGGCCGGTGCGGATATGGGATTTATTGGATATGGAGATCTCGGTCGTGCCCTGCACCGGCTGCTGGGACCGTTTCGACCCCGACTGCGCGTCTTCGATCCGTGGATTCCGGACAATATGCTCAGACGGTTTGATCTTGAGCCGGCAACGCTTGACCATGTCCTGGAAACGTCACAATGTCTGTTTGTTCTCGCCAGTGTCACATCCGAAAATCAGCTCCTGTTGAATGCAGAACGCCTCGCACTGATGCCGGACGGATCATCGCTGATTCTCTTGAGCCGTGCCGCGCTGGCGGATTTTGATGCACTCGCCAGAGAAGCGGATTCCGGTCGTCTCAGAATTGCCACGGATGTTTTTCCGCAGGAACCCGTGCCGCAGGGCGACCCGATCCGCACAACACGCGGGATGCTGTTCTCCGCCCATCGGGCCGGTGCTCTGACCTCTGCACTTGAGGAGATCGGATCCCGCGTTCTTGATGATCTGGAACTTATCAACAAGGGGCTTCCACCGCTCTCCTGTCGCCGCGCTGAACGGGAAACCGTCGGTCGAATGCGGAGCCGGCCGATCGCCAGAACCTGACCGACGGCAGAGCGAACTCAGTCAGAGACGATGTCTTTCGATGGGATGATGGGGAAGAAAATGCCCGATGACCAGAGACCGAACCAGGATTGGCCCTTATGGGGTTCATGCACACACATCTCGACAAGCCGATGGAAGCTCTTGCGATCAATCAGTGCTTCCAGATTTGCCCGCACCAGAATGTAGGGTGACACCTCTCCGGTGTCGGGGTCATGCTCGACCCGGATCGGCCTTGTCCGGCTGGCGGTAACAGTCTCCTCAACATTGGTCCGGAATGTGACCTCCTGTCCCTGTCCCTCACCGGATACCTCAAAATCAACGGCAACAAATGGGGCGTCATCAACGGTGATGCCGACTTTCTCGACAGGCGTGACAAGAACATACCTGTCCTCATCTTTTCTGATGATGGAGGAAAAGAGCCTGACCATGGCCATACGACCAATGGGTGTGCCCAGATAATACCATGTTCCGTCCCGGGCGATGCGCATGTCAAGATCGCCACAGAAGGGCGGATTCCACAGATGGACCGGGGGTGGGCCATGTTCTGCTGCCCTCCGGGCCGCTTTGGCAAGGGCCTCAGCGGCAGCGGGATTCCTGACCGGTTCCCCGGTCACGCCGAAGGTCTCCACCATTGCAGGGCGTTTCCCTGCAGCCTGTGCCCGGAACCCGTCGCACGACCAGGGCCCGTGCTCCTGATGGCAGCCTTCAGCGGGGTATTGCCGTGATCCGTCATTTTCGGTTCAACCCTGAACGATGGGTGTCGGTTTGCCGGAGAAATTCGGCGATAGCGGCTTCGGGGCCGAATTCTGAAGCGAGGTCTGCCAGTTGGAAATAGACATGAACCAGCACCTCATGGTAGCGAACATAGATGATATTGATCACGGACCCGGTTGCGGCACCGATGACAGGCGGTGAGGCGAGTTTGGGACTGAGCTTCATGAGCAGGTTTGGGACCATTCTGGTGATAAAGGACTGCAATTTCTCCTGCAGGAGCATCCTGATCCCGATCAGCTCATACGAATCTTCCGTTTCCCTGAGAATCACATCACCAGTCAGAAAAATCGCCAGACAGATTTGCCTGGTGGTGTCGTCATCGGGATCGCGTCCATACTGGCGTGCGATCCGCTGCATGGAGCGGAAGATGATGCCGATTGTCACGGGCAACTCAGCGATTGTTGCCATGCCACCCCCCGCGCCACCCGCGCCACCCGATGCTGCGATCATTGTGGTGTTGATCGCATGGTCAAGAGGGGCGACGAAGCGCGGTGCCCTGGTTTTCGCGGCAGCATTGTAGATGGAGATCAGGTTGTCTGCGATCAGTCTCTCAAGGACATGAAAGACTCCGGTCGGCAGGATTCCGGCAACAGTACCCGCCTTCTGCCCGAACATATTGACCTGCCGCATGAAGATATTGTTGGCACGACGAAACCGTCTGGCCACGGGGGCCATTGCTGCTGGCAGATCACCGATTGGTCGCAGTGTGGTCTCATGCGCCTGCGGTACGATGGTTGTCATGTTGCCAATGGATTTTCCGATACGTTTCGCTGTCCCTGCGCGCTGCCTGTCCTCCCATTCTGTCGTCGACCGTTGAATGTCAATCATCGGCTGCAATCAGCCATCCGGTCCGGTCCGAAAGAGTGATTGTCTGATCGCAAGCCGGCACCCGGATGCATCCGGTCAATCTCTCCACAGGGATATGACGCGGCACCTGAATGATCAGGGACAGATTTCAGCGGTTCGGTGTAGTCAGGGAGGAATATCCGGAACGTATTGGAGCAGGGCGGGTGGCGTATGGTGAATCGCGGGTCACGCGGCGATGACCTTGACCTGACTCTGGCGGCCCTGCTTGTCGGACTTCTCCTGGCAGGATCCCTGCTCCCGGCACTCTCGGAGACCATTCATGAGATCACCCGCGGGCTTGCGTGGCTCCATGTGCAGCCGTTTGCGTTTCTGAACCGGATCTCTCCCGGACCGGATGCGGTGCCAATCCTGGGACAGTGGCTTGTGATACCAGCCGGACATGTCGAGCCCGCGCTGCGACCAATGACAAAGGGTGAGGGTGGCCTGCCCGCATGGACCGTCAGCATGGAAGTCGCTGCCCGCTGTGCGGCTGCACTCTACTGCGTTCCCTGCTGCGTTCTGATGATCCTGTCCCGTCGGTCCCGGCCTGACCTTCAACTCCGCACACGCCTCAATCTGGAGGCTCTCATTGCCGCATCGGTGCCATTCTGGCCCGCTGGAGGTGTTGTCCGTCACCTCACCGGGACACTGGCGATGTCCGGCACCCTTGCGTCACAAGATACCGACAGGGGAATGCCGGATGTCAATGAGGGAGGGCCGGGCTGTGTTCTGGGCAAGCTGCTTGTGCCTCTTGCCGCGGTCAACGCGCCGGAATCCAGTGCGGATGCGCTCTGGCCTGAACACTGGCTTGTCAGGCAGGGACTTGTCAATGCCGGCACGCTGCCGGGTCAGGATGACCAGTGCATGAGCGTGGGTTTGTTCCGGGAGTTGGATCAGAAATGGGAGCCGGACTCCGGTTGGGCATCCCTGACGCACGATACTGTCGGTGAGGCATTTGCCATGCAGTTGACATCCCCCTGGCTTGGTATCGATTCGCTCAAATCATACGAAAAAGCACTGGTGGCCGCCCTTGCCTGTTGCCATGATCTGCAACTGACGGAATGCTGGCGTATTCTGCGCGAACTGGCTCGAATTGCTGATCGGCATTTTGGCATGCTGGGCCGATTTGACAGACATCTGAACAGTCACGCGACCTTCATGCGGCGCATCCATGCCATCCTCAGATCGTCAGCAGGGATCGTGATGACCGGGATGGCGGACAATCATGCGTGGAAGGCAACTGCCATGATGCATATGTATCACTGTTCCCGGAGATATCGGGGCATCGTTGCCCCTGCCGAGTTCCTCTGGCTCAAGCAAACGGACCGGCAGCTCTGGTATGCCCTGAATGCTGTCGGGAATGCCGTCTCCGTCGCCGAATCGGCTGGCATTCATGCCCACTATTGTGCCGAACGCCAGATCGGATGTCCGCTCTACCGCCCGGCTGTGATTCAGGCTTCCCGTGTCCTGCTTGACGACAATCTTGATCAATCGGAAGCCAGCGTTGCCCGGCGCCGTCATCGCAAACGCTTGCACCGGTTGCCGGCCGAGAGAATTGCCACCAGTCGTGCCGGGACGATCCCTCCGTTTCCAGGATTGAGCAGCAAGGCATCATCATGTGGGTTCTGATACCCGTCATGCTCGGTGTCGGCATGCTCCTCCTCAATCCACTGCCACCCCTCGTGGGCACAGCAGATCTGTCACTCGCAAGAGGGATGTTCATCCATCACAGGAGCCTGATGACGACACTCCGCAACGATGCATCCCTGCAGGAATCGGCGCTTCCCGTGAATTCGATCTTCCGGCAGTCCGGCCTCTGGAAGTCTGCAGTGGTTGCAACGCACGGTGATACGCTCCTGCTGACATGGCCAACCGGGATGAGTGGGGTTTCCCGTTCAGGGACGGCCCGGATCATGATGTCTCTCGGCAAGGCAATCAGGCAGCAGGGCGACCATCCTCATCGTCACCTGATGGGCGTCATTGACAAAAGCTCTCCGACAGATGTCCGCTTTGCCGGGATGAGTGTCACTGACATCCCCCGCGAGATCATGCACGGAACGCCGGCTCTTGGTTCAATCCTGCAATGATCGTCCTTCCGGTCATGCTGTCCGTAGCCATCGCGTCTGTTTTTGCGGTGAAATGGCTCGCAAGCCGGGGTCTGGCAAGGCTTGCCGGAGATCGCAAACATGGTGAAAGCATCTGTCTGACTCTTTGGGCCGGGAGTGGCAGTCTGGCAGGACTCCTCTGTTGCATCTTCCTGATGTGGCCGGGCATCGAGTTCAATCTCCAGCTGATCTTCTGCATCCCCTACATGACCCTGCTGATGACAGCTGCCTATATCGATCTCACATCCTTTTGGGCGCCTCTGGAACTCATGCTGCCAATTGCCGGTCTGACTTTCATTCTTGCTTCGGGCTGCATGGCGAATACAACTGCAGGACTGTTGCAGGGCACGGCAACAGGGATTCTTCTGTACCTCGCAGCCTGGCTTGCCTGGCATTGTCAAGGACATCTCCGATGTCTGCTCCTGCCTCCAGCCGATACCCTGGCTCTGCTTATGCCACTGATTCTGTTTGGTGCCCATCTTGCTTCTGGCATCTACTATCTCATGCTCAGCATTGGACTCCTTGCTCTGTGGCTGGTGGCATCAAGGGGGCGGACAGTCGCTCAATCACCCGATGCCGCCTTCCGGTTCATTCCGCTCCTGGCTTTGGCATTTCCGCTGACGGCACTCTTTTCAGTCACGCTCGCCCTGCCGTGGCCCCGACCGGGACAATGATGACAGCCTTCCAATTTGACGGCACGCCTGCATCCCTGACCCGGGATCACAGGGCAGAGTCGGGTGCATCCCTGCTTGAGACGGTTCTGGCACTTGCAATGTTTGGTGCTCTCTTTGGTCTGACAAATGCGATTCTCTCGCAGGAGTCGCAGCGTCAGCAATCAATCACCCTGGGACGTGAGTTGAGTTTTATGACAGGTGTCATGCAGGACTATGTCGCCCTGAACTATGATGATTTGCGCGCACGCCTCCTGGCGGACGGTACTAATGGGCTGCTGACTCTCTCGCTGGCTGATCTTGCCGCCGCCGGGTTCCTGCCTCCCCATCTGTCCGATGCGAGAAACAGCTTCGACCAGGAGTTCCATCTTCTCATCCGGGGTGTAAACCGGACAGACAGGCGCAGCCCGCAAGCGACCCTGCACCCGGCTGATCTGGACAGGGATGGCGATGCAGCAATTGATGCGGCTCTCCTTGATCATGCTGCCGCCAATGGTGAACTTGATCTTGAAGCTGTCCTGGTTACAACAGGCGGAACACCGATGGCTCTCTCCGTGGCAAATCAGGCAGTGATCGCCGCGGAGCAGTTTTCCGCCGGTCTGGTTGCAGGAGATGTTGCACGGGGCCCCTATGG
>JAPOSK010000590.1 GCA_026709725.1 Paracoccaceae bacterium
GGGATGGGGAGTGTTCCGTCAATTGTCAGCCCGTGCCCTTCAAGGGCGATGACACGTGGTGATGGGGAATTCGACAGCAGGATCATCCGTCGGACACCGAGACTGCTGAGGATCTGGGCACCGAGTCCGTATTCACGCAATGTGTGTGGCGACTCATGCGGGCCGGGGTCAAGGGTGGGTGATGTCTCCCTGATCAGGACAAGAACGCCGCGCCCGGTCGCGGCAATCTGCTGCATGGCACGACGAATTTGATCATGCCGTCCCTGAACAAAGCCGAGAAGATCGGCAAGGACATTGCTGGCATGGACCCGAACAAGGACCGGTTCGCCATCGTCAATCACACCCTTGGTCAGGGCGATGTGTTCCATGTCCTGGGTTTCGTCCCGGAAAATATGCAGGTCCCATTCACCGCCGAAGGCCGATTCAACATGTGACTGCAGTCGGCATCGGACAATCTGGTCGTATTGCAGGCGATAGGCAATGAGATCTGCGATCGTGCCGACATGAATGCCGTGCTTTCTGGAAAAGCTCAGAAGGTCCGGCATGCGGGCCATTGTTCCATCGGCATTCAGAATCTCGCAGATGACAGCAGAGGGATTCAGGCCAGCAAGCCGGACAATATCAATCCCGGCTTCGGTGTGGCCGGCCCTGACGAGGACTCCGCCCTTTTGTGCCTGCAGGGGAAAGATATGGCCAGGTGTGGCGATATCCCCGGCACCGGAGGCCGGATCAATCGCCGTCTGGACTGTAAGGGCGCGATCATGGGCGGAGATGCCTGTGGTGATTCCCTCCTTCGCCTCAATTGAGACGGTAAAGGCTGTTTCATGCCGTGATGAATTGACCGCTGTCATCAACTGCAGACCAAGTGCAGCAATCCGCTCCTCGGTCAGGGCCAGACAGATCAGCCCACGTCCATGTGTTGCCATGAAATTGATGACATCGGGTGTGGTCATCTGGGCCGGGATGATCAGATCACCTTCGTTTTCCCGATCCTCATGATCAGCCAGAATGACCATGCGGCCATTACGGGCGTCCTCAATCAGTGTCTGAGTGGGGACAATCGTTCCCGGTTCAGTATCAGGTGTCATGATGGCTCCACAACCTCTCAACATAACGGGCGAGGGGGTCAATCTCAAGATTGAGGGTATCGCCGACCTCCGTCCGACCCCAGCCTGTCACCTTGCGGGTGTGGGGGATGATATTGACCCCAAAGACAAAGTCGGTGCCGGATCCATCAGAATAATCGTTGGCATCATCGGCTTCAGTGATCGTCAGGGACACACCATTGAGGGCAACGGAGGCTTTGGCTGGAAGATAGCGCCCAAACTCCGATGGGCACGCAAGACGGAATCGGATTGAGTCCGAGACTGATATGCGCTCCCGGACAGTGGCCAGCCCATCAATATGGCCGGTTACAATATGCCCACCGAGCTCATCACCAACCCTGAGGGATCGTTCGAGATTGATCTGACTCCCCCGTTGCCAGTTGTGCACATTGGTCGCATTCGCAGTGAAATCCGAGACCTGAATCTCGAACCAGTCCGATGTCCCGGCTTGGCTGAGCGCCACCACTGTCAGGCAAATGCCATGGCAGGCAACGGATGCGCCAGGAACGAGGTCCCGACGCGTTGCCTGCGCGGCAATCCGAATTGTCCAATCACCCTCCCGGCGAATGTCGAGAACTTCACCAGTCTCGGTGACGATGCCAGTAAACATTGGTCAGTGCAGCCCCATCCCGGAAGCTCCCATTGCTGGTATGCAAACACCATGTCCTATTCGGTGGCGTCTGTTGCTGCTGAACCCCGAACCCAGCAGCATACGCTGTCATTTCCGTAGCAGTCCACCGATTGCAATGTAAATTCTGGTCGATTGGGAAGCGGTCCGACTGCAGCGAGTGCCCTGCTGCCCAGAACCGTGCCGGCCATGAAGATGTAGACCCTGTCAACAAGACCTGCCTTGAGGAGGGATGTTGCGACCCGGGGACCACCTTCACAAAAGATTCTGGTCATGCCGCGCTGCCCCAGCACCGCCAGCCCATCCATCAGATCAATCCGCCCATCGCTTCCGGTGCGGCATGCGATATGGGTCACGCCGTCAGGGGCGGATTCGGGGATGCGGGTGGCTCCATGGCATATCCACACAGGATGACTGGCAGCAGTGCGGATGAGTGCGGACTCTTCGGCAATCCGCAGTTGAGAATCGAGGACAATCCGCACAGGCTGGTCTTCAATGCCGGCAAGCCGGACTGTCAATTGCGGGTTGTCAATCTCAATTGTGCCTCGCCCGACGAGGATGGCGTCATGCTGCGAACGCAGATGATGACAGAGGCGTTGGGTCTGCGGGCCGGTAATCGCGGTTCGGGTGCCGACTTTGCCGGAAACTCTGCCGTCCAGCGTCATGGCAAGTTTGAGTGTCACGCCCGGTCGTCCGGTCGTGATGCGCGTGCAGTGTCCCTCATGCACATCCCTTGCACGATCATGCAGGCAATTTGTACTGACTGCGATGCCGGCGGCAGCAAGCAGACGATGACCCGCGCCGGCAACTCTTGGGTCAGGATCTTCCATGGCTGAAACCACCCGGGCGACGCCCGCATCAATAAGGGCCTGGGCGCAGGGGCGTGTCCTGCCCTGATGAGCGCAGGGCTCAAGCGTTACATATGCCGTCGCCCCCCGGGCGCGTTCACCGGCTGTCGCAAGGGCACGTGTTTCAGCATGGGGACGACCGCCCCGTGCTGTCCAGCCCCTCGCGATGATGATGTCATTCTTGACAAGAACGCATCCGACGGCCGGGTTGGGCCAGGTTCGACCGCACTGGCGACTGCCGACCGCAAAGGCAAGCTCCATGTAGCGTGTGTCACTGCTCGTCAGACCCATCCCTGCCATCGTCCTCATTGCCGGGTCGGATTTCCGAGACAAAAGACTCAAAATCATCGACCATCTGGAAATTCTTGTACACGCTCGCAAAGCGGACATAGGCCACGGTGTCAATGGACTCGAGTGATTCCATGGCATGCCGACCGATCATTCTCGTCGAGATCTCTGTCTCACCGCTTTCCTCAAGACGCCGGATGATGCCGGTGATGATCTGGTTGATCCGCTCGCCATCAATACCGCGCTTGTGCAAGGCAACAACAAGTGAAGATTTGAGCTTCTCACGGTCGAAGTTCTGCTGGCGACCATCGGATTTGATCACTGACTGGATTCCAATCTGCAGCCGTTCGTAGGTGGTAAAGCGACCCCCACAGGTCAGGCAGGAGCGCCGTCGCCGGATAACAGACTTCTCCTCAATCGGTCGTGTATCCTTGACCTGCGACTCAGGTGCCATGCAAAAGGGACATCGCATCAGTGCACTCCGGAATGTGCCGTCATGTCAATGACTCTCCGGGTACAGTACAGAACCCTGCTTCCACTCTGAACTGCAATGCCCAGGCAACGATCACCACCGCAACCTCGTGCGGTGCGTCCCGGTGAAATCAGGAAAGCCAGAGGCCCAGAATGGCGACCGCGAGGCCCAGAATGGCGACTGCGAGGCCGATCATGCCAGCGATGGCCAGAAGCAGCCGTGTCTCGCGCTTGGCCATATCCTCGCGCATTTTGGCAAAGTTGACGTCAACTCCTGAACGCAGATCGCTGAGGCTGGCATCGATTCGGGATTCCATGGCTTCGTTCTCCCCGCGGATGGCAAGAAGCTGGCCGTCCAGCTTTCCCGTCAGTTCGGCAATTGCAAGCATGTTGTCATTTTCACTGTTCATGCCGGACAGTTAGCCCTCTTGCTCCCTTCAGTCAAGTTTTCGGATACATTGCATACATTGAATTTCATCCATGCGCGGTTGGCAGGCCGCACCTGATTGTCAACCACCCCCTTGAATCCTTTACGTCTTCCCGTTGTTTCAGGTCGGAAGTGGAGGGTGCTATTCATCGACAAAGGGTCTCAGGTTCCGTCCGCGGCTTGGGTTTTTGAGTTTGCGCAGGGCCTTGGCCTCAATCTGGCGGATGCGTTCACGGGTGACCTGGAATTCGCGGCCAACCTCTTCGAGTGTGTTCTCTGAAGGGACGCCAATGCCAAATCGCAGGCGGAGGACCCGTTCCTCGCGGGGTGTCAGGGTGGCGAGGACACGGCAGGTTGTTTCCTTCAGACTGCTCTGGATGGCACTCTCCAGCGGCAGCATGGCCTGCTTGTCTTCGATGAAATCCCCCAACTGGCTGTCCTCCTCATCACCAACCGGTGACTGGAGACTCGACGGCTCCTTGGCAATCTTCATGACCTTGCGGACCTTGTCGAGGGGCATCCCGAGTTTCTCAGCCAACTCTTCGGGATTGGGTTCCCGTTTCAATTCAAGTTGCAGCTGTCGGGATGTCCGGTTGAGTTTGTTGATGGTCTCAATCATATGGACCGGGATCCGGATTGTTTTGGCCTGATCGGCAATTGAACGGGTGATGGCCTGCCGAATCCACCAGGTGGCATAGGTCGAGAACTTAAATCCTTTCCGGTATTCGAACTTGTCGGTCGCCTTCATGAGACCAATGTTGCCTTCCTGGATGAGGTCAAGCAGTTGCAGACCCTTGTTGGTGTATTTCTTGGAGATTGAAATCACCAGACGCAGATTGGCCTCAATCATCTCGTTTTTTGCCAGATTGGCCTCGTATTCGCCCTTCTTCAGTCGGGCATAAAGGCTGGTGAACTCAATATCACCATGGTCGCGCACGACGCCGGCAACGGGCAATTCCGGCAGAATTGCATGGTTCATGGGGGGTATGCCGTGCCCGAGCTTAAGTCCGACGTATTTACAGAGTCCGATGTATTTCTCACGAACTGCCTCAACCCGATCCTGATGCTTTTCAATCAGGTCTTTCCAGCCCCGCCTGCCCAGCAATGACCGTTTCTTGTACCACAAGGGTTCGAGTTCATGACCCTGCCAGGCCTCGCGAAAATCCTTGCGATTGATTCGGCACCGGTCCGCCAGGCGGATCAGGTCCATCCGCAATGTCTGGAATTCGCTGTTGACCTTCTCAAGTTCCTCAATCAGTGTTTCAACACGTCGGCTGTGCAGATGCACCTGCTGAAGAAACGAGATCATGTCATTGCGGAGACGGATATAACGGCCCTCCTGGGCTTTGGTGAAGCGGGCGATTTCCCCTGCTTCCTTGGCAATGCGCTTGTTCTGTATATCCTCCAGCTCCTTGCAGTACAGACTGATCGAATCAAGCATCGCCATGACCTGATCACGAATCTCATTCTCCATTTCGGCAATGGTGGGACCGGTCCCTGATTCAGGATCGGGATTGCCCGGATCACCATCGGTGCCGCTTCCGCCCTCGCTGAATACATTGCCAGCCTTGCTGCCGGGCCAGTCATTGGCATCGACGGCAGAAATAATGCCGGCCTTGTTGAATTTTTCGTATGTTGACTCGATGTTGATCTTGTCGGCCAACCCGACATTGTCTGTGCCCAGCTTCTCATTCCAGGAGGCGATCTCCCACATGGTCATTGGCAACTCGGTCAGCTTTCCGATCAGGGCATCCCGTTTTTCACGTTTGATCAGTCCCTTGATTGTAAACCAGTCGGTGGGAAAGAGTTGCCGGAATGTCTGATAGTTCACGCCGGCATCGAATCCGATATCCGAAATTTCCCGTCGCAGCCGGTTGACCTCATCAATCAGTGCCAGTTCCTTGGCAAGGCGCGACCAGCCGGCACCGGTCTGACGACCGCTGCGCTCCCTGAGCCCTGTGTCGTGCAGGTTGCTGTCAATAAACACATCCATCTCGCCGGGATCAATACTCATGCGCTGGGCGAATTTGCGTGTCTGGCTCCGAATGCGGTTCAGGGTTTTGTTGACATCCCTGCTTTGATCACACATCACATCGATCAGATTGGCGCTGAATGTGAGTTTCCTGAACTGGCTGGTCAGGCTGTCACATTCATTGAAGTAGCATATCTTGCTGGCCTCCAGCTCCTTGTCACCGCTGTTGATGAGCAAACGGACAGTGAATTGTTCCTTGATCCTCACGCAGCGCTTGGCTTGCCGGTCGATCTGATTAAGCAGGGTCCGGGTTTTCTCATCCTGTTTCTGGCCCTCAACGAGGGTCATATCCTCCAGCCCCATGGCTTCGGTATCAACCAGGGCTGACAGGGGAAGATGACCCTGGCGGAACTCCATGTAGGTCTCAAGAAAGGCATCGACAAGGATCATCGAACTGCCGAATTCCGTGACCAGGCGCTGGCGGAGTGCCAGCGGATCCTGCTTGGCCTGTTTGATCAGTTTTGCCGGTGTGGCCCTGCGGAATGATTCCGGATCAGATTTCACCGCCTCAACAAAAGATTTCATGTCAGCAAGGAGCGTGGCAAAAACACCGGCCTTGTCACAGTCAATGGTCTGCCAGGCTGACGCATTCTTGCTCTTGATGACCGAACGCCAGTTGCTCCTGCGGCAATTGGCGACAACTGTATCAAAAAAGTCAGCCCGACTGATCTTGTGTTTCTTGGCCTCCTCGGCGATGCGGGATTGGAGTTCCTGCCAGTCATTCCATCTTTCAACAAGCTTGGTGATGCTGGCTTCGACTTCGCGGTGCCTGAAGACAATGGGTGTCAGCACATGAAGCAATTCCTTCTTGGCCTTGACCAGCTGACGCTCCTGGGCCGCTGTAAACCGGTCATTCCTGCCGCAGATATAATCAAGTCGAGACGTGTTCAGATCACGAAACCTTCGAAACTTCTGACGGTACGACTTCAGGATTTTTCGTGCGGCTGCTGCGGGATCAGCACAGGTGTCCTGACCAAGTCGGGACGTGTTCAGATTGATGACGCTCTCCAGAGCACGCTTGCCACGCTCAATGGCGGCAAACCCGCCATCGACATCGTAAAGGAACATGTCATGGCCCTGAATCTCGGATTCCATCCTGGCCTGCGCCTGCAGTGATTTGCGGTAAAGCGAGACATTGCCGACCAGGATTTCCAGCTCCGATGGTGTCAGACCGGTTTGACGTATGCAGTCCCGCAACTTGCGAATCAGGGCCGGCAGGTCATTGCGCAACTTCAAGTTCAATTGTGTCCAGTATGTGCCCCCCTGCTTCTCAAGCTGTTTGAACCAGTCCGGATCTTCGGAGGACTGATAGAGGATTCGACGCAGTGATTCGGACCCCACCCGCTCGCGATTGGCGATCTGATTCAACGCAGCATCAATCTTCACATAGCGATTGTGGATTTGTGAAACGCGCTGGATCAGCATGGAGTTCTGGTTTTCATGCAGGGCAAACGAATCGCATAACGCCTTGATATCGGCCCGTTGCCTGATTTCGGATTCGAGCAGGGCCGGCTGGTTTTTTTGCAGGCGTGACAATTCGAGTTTCAGCAGAGATTTGTCGCGTGGAAGATGCGTCTGAACCCGCTCGGCAATCTGGGCAATCCGGCTGATAACCTCGGATCCCACCACTTTTTCCATGTCAAGAACCCCGGGCCGACGAAATGAACGCCAGGTGGCTTCAACATCTATGACATCCCGCAGCGTTGCCTCACCATCCAGAATCTCCTGATACCAGACGGCGATGGCCTTGTAGGTCCGCGGGCTGGTGGAGAGTGCGGCAAACACTTCCTTCTCACCCGCTTCAATACGCTTGGCGATTGCAATCTCTCCTTCACGGGACAGCAGATCGACATGACTCATTTCCTGGAGATACATCCGAACGGGATCGTTGCTTCGATCAACTGCGGTGCTGCCCGTGCTGAATTCGACAAGGTCACCCCGGTCGCTTTCCTTGCCCTCGATCTCTCCGTTGTCCCGCTCCCGCTCCTGCGTGAGGTCGGTTTCATCATCAGCCCCATGACGATCACCATCGCGGTGATGGAGGCCGTCATGGTCCCACTCGCTGTCATCAGCATAGATGCTGGTATTTGGCAGACCGATGATCGTGCGCAGATACTGTTGGGCGAATGCAAAAAAGTCACCCTGGGCATGATGATATGAGTCGACCGCCTGGGCAGTTCCGTCGGCGGCCCTGCTCCTCACCCCGGATTCGCGCGGGTGAATGTCTTTCTTTTCGGCAATGATTTCATCAAGGATCGGGCGGAAATGCACCCTGAGCTCTTCCCGGGCCGCTTCAATCTTCCCGTGCGTTGTTGTGGCTGTCTCGGCATGCGTCCGGAATTCATCGGTGTTGAGGCCGGTTTTGACGCAGATCGCTTCCATGCGCCCGGCCAGATCAGCAGATTCTTCCCCGGCCAGTTTGGCCAGTTTCTGCCATGGTTCCGCCGTCTCTTCCGCAAGCCAGTCCGGCTGCAATTCCCTGCCATGCCAGGCGGAACGGAAATCCTCGACGCTGATCCCCGCCTTCCCCGCGAGTTCGAGCCAGCGGGTCTCCACAGTCGCGATTTCTTCCTGCAGGGCGGTGATTGATCCGAGCTGATCGCCTATGACAGGACGATAGAAGGAAATCTTCGCCGTTGTTTCGCGAAGCTCGCCGCGGACCCGGAGATACCGCCGGGCCTGGGCCTTTGTGTAGCGCTGCGCGCGCCCGGACAGGTGCTCAAGGTACCGCTCGTGCAGCCCCCTGTATTCCTCATGAATCCGTGCCATGCGCGCCAGTGTGCGATCAAGCACCTGCCGCTCCCTGTCGCTCAGCTTGCCTTTTGTTCCCTGCAGCATATGGGCCATGGAACTGTAGGAACGGATACCGTTCTTGCCCATTGCAATCTTCGCCGGCCGTTTCTGGACTTCGGCCAGTGTGTCGACAAAATCATCCAGATCAATATCGCCGCTCTGAACGCGTCCATACCAGTCGGTCAGGATGCCTGATGCATGGGGAATCTGGCAGAGTGCATCGTGGAATTCATCACCAAGGGCACCCAGGGTCCGGCTCAGGGACTTTTCGGTCTCCCGGGAATAATCCTCGGGCACATCATAGGGATCAGTATCATCAGGACGACCGGTTCCATGACCGTTCGGGCTGATACCATCAGCGCTTTTCAGCCCTTCCGCAAGAATCGACACACCATTGTCCCGAAGCCGATCCTTGATGTTGTCAATCTGGCCTGAATCATAGTTGATTCCCTGGAGCTGCACCGTCAACTCCGCATCATCAATGCAGCCCTGTCTCCTGGCTTTCAGAAACAGCTCTCGAAGTGTGACCTCGGTCTGACTCGTCTCTTCCATTCCGAATGACCTCCGTGAACCCCCGTGACCGCCGATCCGGACTTGCAGGCTGATCCCGGGGCTGATGCTGCCCGTCCATCAAGCCTGTCCAACCCGGAACCATGCCGATTTCAATACAGACAGCATCGCAAAATACAGGCCACCAAGTCAGAAAATAGGGCAGCAATTGCGAACGGCAATGCTTGCGGCAAGAAAAAATCGCACCACCCGGTGCACGATCAGAAAATGACGGCCGGATTCGCCTGCAAAAATGTTCCCTATGCCTTGTTGAGCTCTTCCCGCAGGGCATCCAGATCTGCATCCGGTATGGACTGGCGTGTAGAGATTTCGCCGGCGGGCTGCCGCTGCCGTGATCGCCGCCCGGGGCTCGGGATATTCATTTCCAGTTCAATCTGCTCAAGATCGTTTTTGCTCACCGTAACCTGACCAAGGGTTACGCGCTCCGCCGCCTCAGGATTCGCTGCCAGCCGTTGCTGCAGACCGGCTTTGTGATGAAACAACTGCTCTGCGGAGTGTTCACAACTGACCTCGGCATCCATGCTGTCAATGGCGGCAACCAGATCCTCTGCCCGATTCCATGATTCCAGCCGGAACAGCACATCCTCAAGGAGATGTTTCGCTTCCTCACCCCGACCGCTCCCGGTGAGTTCTGGCTGAATACTCAACTGCTTCAATCCAAGCAATCTGTCGATTTCCACCCTCCCCACGCGCTCGTTGAGCGCTGCAACAAGATCAACATTCTCCAATCCCGACTCACTGTGAATTTCCATGAGGGTCGAGAGAATCTGCTGATGGGCATGGACTGCAGGCAATTCCAGACCTTCCAGTCTCGCCATGTTGACATCAATCAACTCCGGGTGATGGATACAGAGGACAAGAGCGAGGGCGGAATCAAAATATCTCGGTGACTCCTGAAGATACCCGTCAGTTATCATGACCTCCGCCCGGCCCTTTGCGATGTCCGTCTGGTCCTGGACCTGTGCGGATTTGGTCGATTTCCGCAGAATGTCATTCCAGACCCGATCCTTGATGTGGGCAAGATAGCTCTTGCGCACATCACTGTTCTCAATGCGACTGATGGTCTGTTTGAGTTCCTGCTGCAGTTTGGCCTGGTGATCCGGTGACGCCAGATCGCGGCCGCGAACATACCGGCCCCACAGGAAATCGGCAAAACTCACACCATTGCTGAGGAGGTGTCGAAAGGCATCCGTCCCCGATTGACGAAGGACATCATCAGGATCAAGACCGTCGGGCAGGATGCAGAATTGCAGGCTGAAGCCCGGTTTGAGGAGCGGCAGTGCCAGATGCATGGTCCGGTCGGCTGCCCGCTGCCCCGCTTCATCGCCGTCAAGACACAAAATCGGAGTCTGGTGCATCTGCCACAACTGCAACAGGTGGCTGTCCGTGATTGCAGTTCCGAGAGGTGCAACGCTGCGGGCGATCCCCGCTTCCGAGAGGGCCATCACATCAAGATATCCCTCTGTGACAATGAGCGGCTCTGTCCGCAGCGGCACCGACCTTGCGGTCTGGTGATTGAAGAGAACCGTGCCCTTGTTGAACAGTTCGGTAGCGGGTGAATTCAGGTATTTGGCCGGTTCGCCGTCCTTCATGGCCCGACCGCCAAATGCAATGATGCGTCCCTTGAGATCGGTGATCGGAATCATCAGGCGATCCCGGAAGACAGGATACAATCCATTGCCCGAACCGGACTCCCGGGCCAGACCCGCAGCAATCAGCTGCCGGCTGGTGATGCCATCACTCCGGCACATCTCAAGCAGATGCCTGGTATCGGGTGCATAGCCGATGCCAAACTGTGCAAGAGTCTCCTGCTTGAAGCCCCGACCGAGGATGTAGTCGTGGGCCCGCCGCCCCACACTCTCATGCAGGCACCGCTGAAAATAGCCATTTGCCCGTTCCAGCAATCGCAGCAGTGCCTCACGTGCAGAGGCCTGCTGGCGATCTGCCGGTGTTTCCTCGGGAACTGCCATGCCGGCAAGGTTGGCAAGATGCTCCACCGATTCACGGAAATCCATCCTGCGGTGCTGTTCAAGGAACGTAAATGCATTTCCGCTCGCATGACAGCCGAAGCAGTAATATGTCCCCCGACTTTCCGTGACATGAAATGACGGCGTCTTTTCCCTGTGGAATGGGCAACAGGCCCAATAGTCACCATTCGCCGGCCTTGATTTGCGCCCGTCCCAGTTGACAAACTGCCCGATGACCCGTGAAATCGAGGTTCGCGCTTTCAGATCATCAATGAATGCTTGCGGGATGGACATGGGGCAATTATCACCACATCATCCTGACTTGGCAAACCGATAGTTTCTTTCCATTATCCGCCCGGGCGAGCCTCATCCGCAGCGACCACACTGATCTCCTGAACAAGGGTGCCGGTTCCGCCTTCATAGACCAGAATGGTGTCACGATGGGTTATGACGTAGAAATAGCGGCCTCCCTGGACAAAACCGGCCGCTTCATGTCCGGGGGCGAGGGTGATCTGTGCCGGAAGGGGCACTGTGGGCCGGCCAAGGCTCTGGAATCTCAGAATGAACAGGAGGACAATGATCAGGAAGCCGCCAATCATGGTCACAGTCAGAACCAGCACAAGAATTCGCAGCCATTTCAGGGTTGTCCACTGGTCTGGATCCATCTCATGACCGGTCTTCATGATGCCTCCTGATTCCACCATAACCGTCCGGATACGGAAGGGTGCAGCCGGACGCCTTGATACCGCACTGACCAGGAATCTGCCAGATGGCCGCCACCTGTCAAGGTCCCGTATCAGCAGGATCATCCGCGCCGGTCGTGTCAGTTGCAGAGGCAGTCCTGTCCGCGACACATCGGCCCGGGTCATGGCGGGGGAGATCTATGAGATCGATACCTCTGATGATCGTGCATCCGATATCTCCCCTGAAAACATCCCGCTCACCATCATCCATGAGGACAGGGACATCATCGTCATCAACAAGGCAGCGGGCATGGTCATGCATCCGGCCCCGGGCAACCGGAAGGGGACATTGCTGAGTGCCGTTCTTCATCATGACCGCCGATCATCTCTCGCCCATGAAATGCCGGCACTTGTCCATCGTCTCGACAAGGACACGACGGGTCTCCTTGTGGTGGCCCGGACGGCCCGCGCCATGGCTGATCTCACTGCACAATTTGCCGCCCACAGTGCGGGCCGGATCT